>JAPLJQ010000031.1 GCA_026388495.1 Deltaproteobacteria bacterium
CTTTCTCTGGCGGGACGGGGAACATGATCTCCGTGATCTGGTGACGTATGCAAAGAAACACTTTCTCCGTGTGGCGGTAACCACGAACGGCACGTTTCCCCTGGATGTTCCGGCGGACGTGATCTGGGTAAGCATAGACGGCCTGAACGAGACCCATGACCTTCTGCGGAGCGGCTCTTTTGAGCAGGTATGGGCGAACCTGGAGGCTACCCGGCATCCCCGGGTCATGGTGCATTTTACAATAAACCGGATCAACTGGCAGGAACTGAACCAAGTAGTTGAAATGCTGAAGGAAGTACCTGCCGTGAAGGGATTGTCGGTGCAGTTGTTTTACCCGTACGACCGGGGTGAATCCTCTCTTTCCCTTTCACCGGATGAGCGCAGGACGGCCCTGGAAAACGTGATCCGGCTGAAAAAATCCTACCCCGTCATCAACTCCCGGCGCTGTCTGAAGGCCATGATCCGAAACGACTGGCGCTGTCACGATGACGTGCTGATCAATGTCGATCCGGACACGACGCTTACCCAGGGATGCTACGCGAAGAGCCGGGGCAGGGTCAATTGCCTGGAGTGCGGATTTACGCCCGTGGCGGAGGCTTCGGGAGCTCTGGATTTGCGGCCTGGCTCCATTCTGGCTGGGTGGCGGGCGTACTTGTCTTAAGAGGTGATATCCTGCTTTTTACGAAATCGTCAACATTAGAAAACGAAGAGAATGATTGGTCATGAAAGAAGATATAACAGAGATCCTGTCACCCGAGTTGTGTGCGATTAAAATATTTGAAATCAGCGGCGCGAAATTTGATCCCGATATTGCCGCCGGTCTGTGGCCGAGAATATTGCAGCATAAGTGGCTCATGTCCGAAAAACTCGGGCGTGATGTAGGCCTGCGGGTAGCGTGCATCGATTTTATTGAAAATATGGAGCAGGCCAGTGAGGAATACCTGGCCTACAAGCAGAGGGACATCCTGAATGAGATGGGGGCTCAGACCATCGGAAAAGGAATCTGGGACACCATCTCCGATTCACAGCCGCCAAAGCAGCTCGTTCAGAAGAAAATCATCCTTCCGCTGACGGAGAAAGCGCTTTCGAAAAAACATGGCGTCATCCCTCCGAAGGCCATCATTTTCTTCGGACCTCCCGGTACGGGAAAAACCCACTTTGCCAAAGCAACTGCCGCGGCCCTTTCCTGGTGGTTCATTGAGATTGCTCCGAGCATGCTCATGGTTGACGGGACCGAAAAGATAGGCGCCAATCTGCACAAGATCATGGAAAAGGCGCGAAACCTGGAAGACGCTGTCATTTTTATCGATGAGTTTGAAGAAATCGCGGGCAGCCGGGACGATGCGAGCCGGATTGACAAATCCATTACCAATGAGTTTCTGAAGCAGGTCCCGCTGTTAAAAAACCAGGGAAACAACATCCTCCTCATTTGCGCTACCAATTATATCAGGCAGCTTGATGCCGCATTGCTCCGGCCGGGACGGTTTGATTGTGTTATTCCGGTGGGTGGTTTGAACGAAGACGAGAGAAAAACGATTCTGGAGCACTACCTCTCCAAACTGAATACCGGGGAGATCGATCTTGGCCGTATCATAGAGATGACCTCTCGATTCACGCCGGCAGATATGGAATATCTCTTCCAGCAGGTTGCCCAGTTTGCCTTTGAGCGGGAGCTTGTCACGAAGCAGGATTATCGGGTAACGACGGACACGATCTTTGAAATTATGCCGAAAATCCGTCCGTCCCTGACCGACGAAATCATCGTGGAGTTTGAAAAAGACAGCATCACCTATTCACGCGCATAAGGGCCCCACGCCGTTTTTATTTGACCTTGTACATCTCACGATAAATCTGAAGTTCTATGGCATTGAAAAGATTGTCGTACTGATCCTTTCCGAGGAGCTTCCTCATTTCCCAGCCCGTTGAGGTCTTCTTCTCCGTAATGACGGAAAGAGTCACGTCACATTCGTTCCAGTTGATCTTCTTGACGCGGGCGATGCATTTGCTTCTCCATCCGCTCTGGGTGATGTAATCCGATTCCACCCGGTTCTTTTCCGAATCTATTTTGGCGTTTCCGAAACCATTTTCTCTGAAGACATGTATAATTACCCGAAGGATGGTATTCTCGGAGGCCTCGAAGCCCCGTGTATATTCATCCGGCTTGGAAACGACCTGTCCTTCTTCCCGGCAGGAAGCCGACAACAAGGCGGCGATAAAAATGACCGCTAAAAGGAAGATAACAAAAAATCGGCGCTTATTCATAGCCTCGACATGACAGTGGTTTAAAATTCTGACGCTTCTCCGGCGAACCATAACACATCACGGCTCAAAGGGATAACAGATTCTGAAATGCAAGGCCTTCATTTTTGTGATAAGGTACGATTATGCTAAATAAAGAGGGTGTCCCTTCAATAGAAGGATCGGCGGGAAAACGGTCCCAACAATGGCTGGTCAGCCTTGTCAACTTTTTTCTCAGCTTCGCTGCGATGTCCTCCTTTATCTTTATTCCCCTCCTGGGCGCGCACTTAGGGGCGTCTGATTTTGAAGTCGGCCTCGTAGGCGCTGCCTACGGAACGGCTTTTTTGTTTTCTTCCCTTTTTTCAGGATGGAAATCGGACCATCTGGGAAGGC
>JAPLJQ010000105.1 GCA_026388495.1 Deltaproteobacteria bacterium
AATGTAATCTGGATGGCCTTCTGCTGGCCTACGGCGCTGATTTCCTGATCAAAGGTGATGGAGGGCTTTTCAAACTCACCGTATGTGTTAAAAAACCACCAGCCGCCACCGCCGATGATTAAAATTAGAGCCAAAATGATAAAAGGTTTATACGTTTTCATGAAATCCCTCTTTGAATCGGAAAAGCGACCCGTACGCCCCATGTTAAAAGTGAAGGGGATGGGCGCCCAATACATTGTAGTGCGAAGGCCCGTCTTTATGCAGGGCGCTTCTATCATCAGGTAATACGGGCGAACTTATAATGATTATTCCGTTGTTTTGCAAGTTAAAACATTTTATCCGATGACCTGGCGTATCCATATTAACTCCTTGAACTTGTCACTCATAATTGCTATACGGATTGGACAGGAAGATATGTGAATTATTTTTAATTTTATGACGGTTTCGGAAAAATAACCATATCTCAAAGACGGAAAGACAAACGAGTAAGGACAGGTACCCGCCATGTTGCAGGACAAGAAAATTGTTTTGGGAGTTACGGGAAGCATCGCTGCCTATAAGGCTGCGGAGTTGACAAGAGAGTTTGTCAAAAGGGGGGCCGCCGTCAGGGTGATCATGACAGGGAACGCGGCCGAATTCATAGCCCCCCTGACCTTCCAGACGCTGTCGTCGAATGCCGTACACTCGGAAATGTACCCCGTAATCAATGACTACAATCTTGCCCACATATCCCTTGCGGAGTATGCTGATATCATGGTGATTGCGCCCGCAACGGCCAATATCATCGGAAAGATCGCCGCCGGGATTGCGGACGATCTTCTGACGACGACGGTCATGACCACCAGGGCTCCTGTTCTCATCTGTCCTGCCATGAATACGAACATGTATGAAAATGCCATCGTTCAGGAAAATATCATGCAGTTGACGTCCAGAGGCTATCTCTTCATGGAACCGGGATATGGAAAACTGGCCTGCCGTTCTGAAGGACAGGGGAGACTTCCGGAAGTGTCTGACATTGTTGAAGAGGTTGAATCGATTCTGACCGTAAAGGATTTAGGAGACGAGCGGATCATAGTAACGGCCGGTCCTACCCGTGAACCACTTGATCCGGTCAGGTATATCACAAATTATTCATCCGGAAAGATGGGTTATGCCCTGGCGATAGCAGGCAGGAGAAGGGGGGCCCGCGTTGTCCTCATCAGCGGCCCTTCGGCGTTAACCGCACCGCGGGGCGTTACCTTTGTGTCCGTTTCAAGCGCCATGGAAATGAAGGAAGCCGTTATGGCACATCTGAAGGCGTCAACCATCGTCATAAAGGCGGCTGCTGTGGCCGATTATCGACCGGCGACCCGTCTGGCATCCAAAATGAAAAAGCAAGCGGGCCCGCTTACGCTTTCTCTGGAGCGGAATCCGGACATTATTGCCGAAATCGGCAAGAAAAAGGGAAAACGCATTCTCGTCGGTTTTGCCGTCGAAACGGAAAATCTGATCGAAAATGCGAGGGCCAAATTGATCGACAAGAATATGGATCTCATCGTCGCCAATGATGTGACGCAAGCCGGTGCAGGATTTGGGTATGATACGAATATCATAAAGATTCTCGACAGAAACGGAGGTCAGGTGGAACTGCCCATGATGGATAAGATCGCCGCAGCGGACAGGATTCTCGACAGGGTAAAAGACATCATCGCTGAAAAGGGGAGAAAGTGAACAGGCGGGTCCACAAGATTAATAAAAAAATCACTATAAGACGGATCTGATATGGCGGATATGACGGGCAACAGAGAAGATATAAAAAGCGAGCTTCTTGCCGTGGTGCAATCCCTCAGGGCGCGCATTCAGATGGATGTTGATACCGGACGGACCCTGAATTATCTCTGTGTGCAGGGTGAGCCGGCTTCTGTAAATAAACCGTCGGTTCCCCACCGGGAACATCTCCCGCCGGCCCAGCCTTGCGGCGCCGACGCGCCGATTGACGCAGTCAGATGCGAACTTGGGGATTGTCAGCGATGTCCTCTTGGGAAGGTCAGAACACATATCGTATTCGGAGAAGGCAACGAAAAGGCGAATCTCGTCTTTGTCGGCGAAGCGCCGGGAGCGGATGAAGACGCCCAGGGGAGACCGTTTGTCGGACGCGCGGGCCAGCTTTTGACCAGGATCATTTCAGCCATGGGGCTTTCCAGAAATGATGTCTACATATGCAACATTCTTAAATGCCGCCCCCCGGGAAACCGTAACCCGAAACCGGATGAAATTCATGCCTGCGAGCCGTTTCTGATCAAACAGCTTCAGGCAATCAATCCCGAAGTCATCTGCGCCCTCGGGACGTTTGCCGCCCAGACCCTGTTGAAAAAAGAAGTGCCCATAACCACCCTTCGGGGGAGATTTCATTCGTATCAGGGCATCAAGGTGATGCCAACCTATCATCCTGCGTATCTTTTGAGAAACGCCGGTGCGAAAAAGCTGGTGTGGGAAGATATGCAGATGGTCATGAAAATGTTAGGGATTGAGAAAAAAGAGGCCTGAATATGCTGCACAAGAAAATCTATATATATGTTTTAATCCTTGCCCTGTTTTTATTGTCGGCAAACCTGTCTCATGCTGAAGAGAAACGGCCGGTTTTTGATATGATAACGGTCAGTGCAACCATCACGCCGCCCGTTGCCGAATATATTATGCAGAGTATCAATGAATCGGCAAAAAGCGGCGCGGCCGGCCTGATCATCCTGTTGGATACGCCCGGCGGGCTCGATCTGGCGATGAGAGACATCGCAAAGGGCATATTGAATTCTTCCATACCTGTTTTTGTTTATGTGTCTCCGTCAGGCGCCAGAGCGGCGTCGGCAGGGGTTATCATCACTGTGGCAGCCCATGTTGCCGCCATGACGCCGGGTACCAATATCGGGGCAGCCCATCCGGTCGGGATCGGTATCGGCGGCGCGGATAAAACCATGATGAAGAAGGTGGAAAACGATGCTGTGGCCTACGTCAGGGGTATCGCCAATAAGAGGGGGAGAAATGAGGACTGGGTTGAAAGGGCGGTTAGAAAAAGTGAATCCATCACGGCGGAAGAAGCGCTCAGGCTGAAAGTCATCGATTTTGTCTCAACAGATGTGAATCAATTGCTTATACAGGCCGATAAAAAGGAAGTCATCCTGTCTACGGGAAAAAGAATATTGAAAACCCAGGGCGCCGTCATCAATGAGAAGAAAATGGGGACGCGGCAGAAAATCCTTTCAACCATCAGCGATCCCAACATCGCCTATATTCTGTTTCTTGTCGGTCTTGCGGGGCTCTATTTCGAGTTTTCCAATCCCGGTGTTATCCTTCCCGGAGTCGTCGGCGGGATATCTCTGATCCTTGCTTTTTTTTCCATGCAGACCCTTCCGGTTAATTATGCCGGCGTTCTTTTGATCCTTTTCGGCGTCATTCTGTTTATTGCCGAGCTCAAGGTCATCAGCCACGGAATTCTCACCATGGGAGGGGTCATCTCGATGATCATGGGTTCTCTATTGCTCTTCGATTCGCCCGACCCTGCCTTAAGGGTGTCATGGAGGGTCATGATTCCTGTATTGACGGTCATCTGTCTGTTTTTCGTGAGTGTTATCGGCCTTGTTCTGAAAGCACAGATGAGAAAGCAGCGTACGGGTGGGGAAGGGATGGTCGGAGAAACGGGTAAAGCCGTAACGGATGTTTATGAAACGGGAAAAGTCTTCGTCAAAGGCGAATACTGGAACGCATCCAGCGAGAAGCCGGTGGAAAAGGGAAAAGACATTAAAGTAGTAAGCGTTGAAGGACTTAAAATTAAAGTTGAAAATATTGAACATAAACAAGGAGAATGATTATGTCTATGCCATTGATTGTATTGATTGTTTTGGTTGTGATGTTTCTGGCATCCGCCATCAGGATACTGAACGAGTATGAGAGAGGCGTCATCTTTCGTCTGGGAAGGGTGATCGATACCAAAGGACCCGGTCTGATCATTCTGATTCCCGTTGTAGATAGAATGGTAAAAGTAGATATGAGAACCATCACGATGGATGTTCCCCCTCAGGACGTCATCACCAGGGACAATGTTTCCATCAAGGTGAATGCCGTGGTCTATTTCAGGGTAATGGATGCGAACGCCGCGGTTATCGATGTTGAGAACTATCTGTATGCGACCTCCCAGTTGGCCCAGACCACGTTAAGGAGCGTCTGCGGTCAGTTCGAACTGGATGAGATCTTATCGCAAAGGGAGAAGATCAACCTGCAGCTTCAGGAAATTCTCGACCGCAGCACCGATTCATGGGGCATCAAGGTTTCCCACGTAGAAGTGAAGCAAATCGACCTGCCGGAGGAGATGAAACGGGCCATCGCCAAGCAGGCAGAAGCGGAGAGGGAACGGCGCGCCAAAGTCATCAATGCCGAAGGTGAGTTCCAGGCCGCACAGAAGCTGATTGAAGCGGCGGCCCTGATGGAGACGCAGCCCATGTCTCTGCAGCTTAGATATCTCCAGACCCTGAACCAGATTGCAGCTGAAAATAATTCAACAATTGCGTTTCCCATCCCCATCGACATTTTTAAGCCGTTTTTAAAGCTTGCGGAAAAGCTTGCAGAAAAAACGTGAAAATCTCTGCACCGGGCGACATATTAATCCTGTGCGATTTCGATGGAACGGTCTGTACCGTTGACATGGGAAACGAAGTCCTGAACCGGTTTACGGACAAAGGCTGGGAGGAAATCGACCGCGCCTATTGTTCGGGTGAAATAGGTTCGAGGAGCGCGTACAGCCAGGTAACCTCATTGTTCAGGGGAACAAAGGCGCAGATGCTGGAATTCGCCGGAAACCATGAGAAACTAGATCCACATTTCGTCGATTTTTACGCGTATTGCAGGGAAAAAGGTGTTGACCTGAAGATTGTGTCCGACGGCCTGGACATATATATCGATGCCATTCTCAGGAAATATAACCTTGAAGAAATTGAATATTTTACGAATGTCGCCTCCTTCCGGGATGGTCAACTGTTCATAGATTTTCCGCAGGTGAACGAGGAATGTAACAGGTGTGGGACCTGCAAAAAAGGCATCCTGAAAAAACACCGTCCGAGCTATAAACACATCGTTTATGTCGGTGACGGTCATTCCGACTTTTGCCCGTCAAAAGACGCAGATCTGGTCTTTGCAAAAGGCATCCTCCATAAAAAGTGCATGGAAGACGGCAGAGTGTGTGAATATTATGAGAATTTCAAGGATGTTCATGACTATATAGCCGGTTATATCAGCGAAAGGCTGTCTGCTACGGCCATGCCGGAAGGGGTCGGATGCAGATAGCCGTCTTCGATTCTTATGAATCCAGAATTTTGAAGTATCTCAATCGTCTCGGATTTTTCCTCCAGGAGATCGCATCCAAACCGTGTGTTGAAATTTTCCAGATGTATTCCCTCCTTCGTCCGGAAACCGAGAAACAACGCTTCAAGACGCATCTCCTCCGTGGAGAGGGTTTCTGACGTAGCGACGGGCGCTTTACCCGAATGAATGTCCACCAGATATTCAGAGAGAGAGCCTTTATTCCACCAGCGCCTGTTTTCCGCGAGAGAGTGGGCTGCAGGGCCAAGGCCGAGATATGGGGTATGGTTCCAGTATTTGCTGTTGTGTCTTGAGACAAGGTTTTTGTTTCGGGCAAAGTTGGACACTTCGTAATGAACGTATCCCGCGTCTCCGAGTATGGTGGACGTTCTCATAAAGAAGTCGTATTGCTTGTCTTCGTCCGGAAGAAGAAACTCCCCCATCCGCCGCCTTTTCCCCAGCTGCGTATCGTCCTCAAGGGTAAGCTGATAACAGGAAAGGTGCTCCAGTTCACAGGAAATGGTTTCCTCCAGGGTCTCTGCCCATGAAGGGATGTCCTGTCCGGGTATTCCGTACATCAGGTCGAGCCCGATGTTTTCAAAGCCTGCGTGCCTGGCGTCCACAATGGTTTGGCGTGCCTGACTGCCTGTATGACGTCGTCCGAGAAACGCCAGAATGTCGTCGTTAAAAGATTGAACGCCGATACTGATGCGGTTTACCCCCATCGAACGGAAGGATTTCAGGTCATTAAGATTCATGTCCGCGG
>JAPLJQ010000387.1 GCA_026388495.1 Deltaproteobacteria bacterium
CTATTCAATGTTTCTTTTTCGAATTTGTTAATTCTGTATAGTTAACCAACTGGTGAACAAGTGGTATACCAGAACAAATCCCCGGTAAAAAAAATACAATCACAAAAAATTGGAAAAAAAGAAAGACCGGCTGTTATTTCACGGGTTCGCACCTTTGTGCGAGTTCGGAAAAGATCGTGTGCCCGATAATAGCTTCGATTTCCTTACGATATTTGGCATTCATCAGCGCGATCATCTTCCGGCTTCCTTGTACGGTAGTCAGGATGCCGACACGCTCGGCACGGGTGACGAGTTCTTCCTGCTCCATCATGGCAAAGTACGGCAGGATATAGTAATGCGGCACTAGAAGGAACTCGGCAAGACGCCGGGTGGTGGGGAATTTTATGCTGATGGCGTCCAGGGTGAAGGTGATGCTGACCGATCGTTCCTCTACCTGTATCCGGACCGCTGCATCAAAGAGAGAATCGACAGAGAGTGCAACCATACAAAATCCTACATAGATATTGAGTGCCGTGGCTTAAAGATGATGAAATGGTTGTTGTGGGTGGGGAACAGCCAGCGCAGCTACTAAAGGTCACTCCCGGATAAATTCCTGAAACTGCGGGGGCAGTTCTGGTATCCGTGTGATCGGACCCTCAAGTTCAGGGACTACGGCAAATTTGCTGCATCGTTTGGGGATCCCGAAACGAGAGAAGCGGTGCGGGTATCCGCGAATAAAAAAACGGGTAAAGCATGATCGGATGGAGATGAAAGAAGTTGAAGATCTTATCGGAATTGCCCGAAGAAGAGATCCTCAAAATCGAGAGAATCTTTGTGAATATTTCCCAGGATGACATCCCGGAATTCCCCCGACACAAAGAAAAGTGCAGTGTCTACTGCGAACATGTTGTCGATTATCACTAGGTCACGAAAGATGGGAACGTAAAGTGCAAAAACTGTGCACACGGTTCATATTATAATGTTGTGAAAGCGTAAAATATTCTGAAATCATGTCCACCCTCTTTCAAAATCCGGTCTCGCCGTATCCGGGATGGGAACGCCGGATATACCGTCTTTCCCGCCCGGTAACACAAGATGATGTTTCAGCATTTCTGGGGGATCAGGATTTGTATATCCGGGAAACGGCATCCGGCCCGGTAAACATAATCCATAAATACGGACTTCTGGAGATTCATTGCATAATCGGTGAATATGAGGTCGAAGTATGGTTTAATCCCGACAGGGGTGCGTATCCATCTGAATACCTGGATGCACTTTTTATGACGAGATTTAATTAAAAACACGTGATTCTGATGGGGTTTATCATACCACCTGGATGAAAGAAGGATGTAGCTTTGAACGAATATCTGTTACTTCCGTTACAGTAAAAGGATGTTAAGAGAGGACAAATCCTGATATTTAGACTTTCAATAAAGATTAATAATTTATGTTAACTTTTTAAAAAAATTAAACAAAAAACATTATAACTATATAACTCAAACTAGATTTTGTCCTATTGGAATTACATACCATGTACATACCATGCGGACACATGCACGTTAGGAATCTCATCTTGGGGGATGAAGAATGAATTACCAGGATGTTTCCTGGTCTTCATTTTTCAATTAAATGGGTGGGTTTAAAATTGAACCACAGTAGCCCGATTCCGCTAGACGCAATAATGCTCTACCGGAGAGCAATAGAATATTCAAAGAGAAAAAACCATGAATTAGCACTCAAACATCTCAATAATGCAGTTATAATAGCCCCTCAATTTACTACAGCACTGTGTGAGATGGGAAGCTGTTATGAAAAGATTGGCCGTTTTCCGGAAGCACTATTAAAATTTGATAAGGTTCTTCAGATTGATCCATCTCATATTGAAGCAAAGAAGAACAAGAATAGGATCTTGGAAAAGATAGGCCAAAAGAAGTAAAATTAAAAAAGGATGTTTTAATCAATCCCTACCATCACTTCGGAAGCCTTCATGATCGCGTAGACCTTTGATCCTTCCCGCAGATTCAATTTTTCCGCAGAGTGGGTGGTGATAGAGGAAACTATCTCATTGCCTCCGGCAATGGTAATCACAACTTCCGTACTTACCGGGCCCTTCTTGATAAATTTCACGGTGCCCGCAATCTGGTTTCGTGCACTGATCTTCATGTTTCTCACCGCTGGCTACTATATACGGCTCATCTTATAAACATTACTGCAAAAGAAAACCGGGGGAATTCTCTGATCAGGAGAATCTTCCCCCCGTTGATCATGCCGGTCTATGACTACCAGTGTGTGTATATAGTTATGACTACTAGTGTGCATGTTGTCCTCTTGGTGCATGTTTGCCAAA
>JAPLJQ010000481.1 GCA_026388495.1 Deltaproteobacteria bacterium
AAAATCTGAATATTGTAAATATCTTGCCGATAAATAAAAACTCAAGGGGTAAAAAATCATGTCACTCACCAAAGCTGAAATCGTTAACATGCTCTATGACCACATTGGCATCACCAAGACTGAATGCGTCAATCTCTTTGAAAGCGTTTTCGAGATCATCAAGGATGAACTCGGTAAAGGTAATCCTGTCAAGATCTCCAGATTCGGTAAATGGACGGTCAAATCAAAAAAAGCCAGAAAGGGTAGAAACCCTCAGACCGGAAAAGATGTGATCATCGATGCCCGAAAGGTTGTTACGTTTAAACCGTCTGTCGTATTGAAGGATGAAATGAACGATTAATGAAAACCTCAAAGAAGATCAAAATGAGGAGATCCGAAGATGCCGACGCCTATCAAGATCATCATTGGAAAAGCAGATTTACATGCTGAACTTTTCGATTCGCCCTGTGCAAAGCAAATTATTGATCACCTTCCCATAGAAGCCAGACCGGATGAGTGGGGCGATGAGTTTTATCTTAATATCCCTGTTAAGGCGCCTCTTGATGACACCGCCACGATAAAAGTAAAAGTCGGCGACATCGGATATTGGCCGCTCGGAAACGCAATGGCTATATTTTTTGGACGTACCCCTATGAGCACCGGTTCTGATCCTGTTCCAGCCAGTGCGGTCAATCTTGTTGGAAGAATTCTGGATGATGCAACCATTCTGAAACAGGAGAAGGGCGCAACAAAAATCAGGATTGAGAAAACGGATTTATAAAAGAGTGTCGTAAAAATGGAGGCAATCAATGTCAGCAAATACGCCAGAACGATTTGATGATGTCAGTGTGATCTGCAAAGCAAATATCTATTTTGAAGGCAAAGTGATTAGCCATACTGTCTTGTTCAGAGATGGGAAAAAGAAGACTATCGGCCTGATCTTTCCAGGTTCGTTTACCTTCAATACCGATGCTCCTGAAAAAATGGAGATCACAGCTGGAAACTGCCGGGTTCGTCAAGCTGGTGAAGAGCAATGGAAACTCTATCAGGCAGGCACGTTTTTCATGGCGCCGGGCAAATCATCATTTGAAATTGCCGTTGATGAAGGCATCTTGGAATATATCTGCTCGTTTGAATAATCATATCGGTAATACCGGAGTGAAAAATGGCTGAGAAACTTGACCCGAAAGAACTGGTAACCTTTAGAAACGCTCTGTTGTCTGAAGTGATTCAATTTGAAGCCCTTGTCAATCTGCTGGATCGAAAGGGCATCATCGACAAAGAGGAACTGCTGGAGGAAATTAAAATTGTCCACGCATCCATGTTAAAAGCTGAGACATGAGAGGTGCTGCAAATATATGTAATAATATCAAATAAATATATAAGAATATTTACGCGTAAATATTTTATATTTTCAATAATAAAGTCATTCCCTCATCAGCTTTTTTTACTCTGGCGGGAGGGAATCAATAAGGAGTGTCAAAGACAGGATATCAAGGACCTCAAATACAAAGCGTTAAAAATGAAAATCTTAAAAATCAATGAATACCGTTAGAAAGATGTTAAAACTTGACAGTGTTTTTTCTGTTTATGTAGAATGCGACTGGCTTCCTGTAATAAAGCATCCGGTAATTTTGTCGAATATCCAACCTTTCAAACAGTTATCAGCATCTAATGGTTCACGTTCCATTTGACATCTCAATGGATATTCGGTAAATTTTTCTTAAATAAATCTTTTAATGATTACGACCTGTCCTTCTTCTCAACCATCACAGCTTAGCATTCCATGGAGTAACTGATGACAGATTTATCCAGAACAAATCAAGAACTGATCGAAGAAATATCCATCTTACAACGGAGAATCCGAGAACTGGAACAATCTGAAGGCGATCGCAAGAAGACGGAAGAGACGCTGCGAGACACCGAAACGCGCTACCGCCTGTTGTTCGAGCATTCCCCCGATGGTATTGTGATTACCGACCCCGCTACGGCGCGGATCCTGGAGTTCAACGAAACCGCCCACCGGCAGTTGGGTTATTCACGTGAGGAGTTTGCTCGGTTGAGCATCTCTGATCTCGACATTGTTGAAACACATGAAGAAATCCGGTCGCAAATCGCGAAAGTTGTGCAAGGAGGGCGGCATGATTTTGAAACCCTGCATCGCACTCGGCAGGGTGAAATCAGAAATGTCCATGTGACGGCGCAATTTACTGAGATTTTAGGGCAACCCGTCTACCACTGCATCTGGCGCGATATCACCGACCGCAAGCGGGTGGAGGAGATGATTCAAAAACGGATTGTCGCGCTGACACAACCGATGGAAGGTGGCACGATCGCGTTTGAAGAACTGTTCAACATTTATGAAATCCAACGCATACAGGATGAGTTCGCCACGGCCACAGGTGTGGCTTCTATTATCACATATCCCGATGGAACACCCCTCACCGCCCCGAGTAATTTTACGTATTTATGCAGTGATATTATACGTAAGACCGAAAAAGGACTCTCGAACTGCTTTAGATCCGACGCTGCCCTCGGACGCTATAACCCGGATGGTCCTATTGTGCAACCGTGTCTGAGTGGCGGGTTGTGGGATGCCGGAGCCAGCATTACTGTTGGTGGTCATCACATTGCCAACTGGCTGATTGGACAGGTGCGCGACGAAGCCCAAACAGAAGAAAGAATGCGGGCCTATGCTCGTGAAATTGGCGCGGACGAGCCGTCCTTCATGAAAGCGTTCCACGAAGTACCCGCCATGTCGCGTGAGAAGTTTGAACAGATCGCCAAGGCGCTCTTTACGCTTGCCAATCAACTGTCCACCACTGCTTATCAGAATGTCCAGCAGGCGCGTTTCATCACCGAACGCAAACAAGTTGATGAAGAACTGAAACAAAGCGAAGAAAAGTTTTCTACAATATTTCGTCTTAGCCCCGCCTGTATCTCCCTATCAACTTTAGCCGACGGCCGCTATGTGGCAGCAAATGATTTATGGTTCAAAACAGCGGAATACTCCCCTGAAGAAGTCATTGGGCATACCACAACTGAACTCGGTATTTGGGTCAATCCTGAGGATCGGAAAAGGCTAGCGCAAACCATCATGGAGGGTGGCGTCGTTCGTGATCACGAATACCTTTTCCGATCAAAATCCGGCAAGATATATACACTTTTGTTTTCCGCAGAAGTTATTGAAATAAACGGAGTCCCACATATTGTGAGCATAGCTTTAGACATCACCGAGCGTATAAGAGCGGAAGCCGCCCGGCGCGAGAGTGAACAGCGTCTTTCCGCTTTCATCGACTTCCTTCCCGATGCGACCCTGGCCATCGACGAAAACAAGCGGATCATCATTTGGAACCGGGCAATCGAGGAAATGACGGGCATTCCTGCCGAAGAGATGATCGGCAAGGGTGACTATGCCTATACGATTCCCTTTTACGGGGTTGCCAGGCCGCAACTCATGGATCTTTTCTGGGAATCTGAGCACGAAATTGCCGCAAAGTACCCTATCATGGAAAGAGCGGGCGAGAATCTCGTCATCGAGGTTTTCTGTCCCGCCCTCTACGATGGCAAAGGAGCATTCGTCTGGGCTAAGGCCGCGCCGCTTCGGGACACCAAGGGACGGATTATCGGAGCCATCGAGTGTATCCGGGACATCACAGAGCGCGAGCAAGCTGAGGATGAAATCCGCAGGGTGACTACGTTTTTGGACTCGATTATTGAGAATATCCCGGATATGATCTTCGTCAAGGATGCCAAGGAACTCCGTTTCGTCCGATTCAACCGGGCGGGAGAGGAACTGCTGGGTCATTCCAGGGAGGACCTGCTGGGGAAGAACGATCACGATTTCTTCCCGAAGGAGCAGGCAGATTTCTTTACGGAGAAAGACCGAGATGTTCTGCGCAGAAGTGAGATTGTGGATATCCCGGAAGAACCTATACAGACACGTAACAAAGGAGAGCGCACCTTGCACACCAAGAAAGTGCCGATCCTGGACGCGAAAGGAGAAGCCGAGTACCTCCTGGGCATTTCCGAGGACATCACGGATCGCAAGCGGACGGCGGAAGAAAAGCAAAGCCTGGAGGAGCGGCTGCAACGTGCGGAAAAGATGGAGGCACTTGGAACCCTGGCAGGCGGCGTCGCCCATGATCTCAACAATGTTCTGGGCATTATCGTCGGCTATGCGGAAATGCTTCTGGATGATGTAGATAAGCCAAGCTCGACCAGATCCCGTCTCGTGAAAATTATGGAAGGGGGACAGAGGGCTGCCGCAATTGTTCAGGATCTACTGACCCTGGCCAGAAGGGGAGTCTCCAACAGGCAGATTCTGAACCTGAATAAAATCATCGCTGATTGTCAACAGTCACCGGAGGTTGAGAATCTGTCTTCCTATCATCCCTCTTTGCGGATCAAGGCCGATTTTGACCCGGATCTTTTGAATATCTCCGGTTCATCCGTGCATCTCGGCAAGACGTTACTCAATCTGGTTTCGAATGCAGGCGAGACCATGCCGAATGGCGGTATTGTGACTATTAAAACGGCCAATCAATACCTGGATAAGCCGATTCAGGGATATGACGAGGTCCGGGAGGGAGAATCTGATACAGGTGAAGGCATACCGGCGGATGATCTGAAGCGTATATTTGAGCCGTTTTATACGAAGAAGGTCATGGGTAGAAGCGGAACGGGCTTGGGGCTGGCAGTAGTCTGGGGAACGGTGAAGGATCATTATGGATACATCAACGTTGAGAGCGAGGAGGGAATAGGAAGCACTTTTACCCTCTATTTTCCGGTGACGAGGGAAGAGATTTCCTCTGAAGCCGTTGCCGTCTCCATTTCCGAATACATGGGGAAAGGCGAATTCATTCTCATTGTGGATGACGTCAAGGGGCAGCGCGATCTGGCTGCCGAAATGCTTCGGAAGTTAAATTACAACGTCACAGGCGTCTCCAGCGGTGAAAAGGCAGTGGCGTACCTGAAGGAGCACCAAATTGACTTGATAGTTCTGGACATGATCATGGACCCCGGCATGGACGGACTGGACACCTACCGGAGCGTCCTTGAGATCCATCCGAAACAGAAGGCGATTATCGTCAGCGGTTTTTCGGAAACGTATCGAGTGAATGCCGCCCAGTCTCTGGGTGCAGGCGCCTATGTGAGAAAGCCCTATGTCATAGAGAAACTGGGGATGGCCGTGAGGAAAGAGTTGGATAGAGAATAGATGATGGCATATTCTACATTACAAACTATATCCATTGATTCTCAATAAGACAGCCTTGTGTGACATTGTAGGTGTACAACATCCACGGTAATGCTTTTCTGCACGGAAGGATGTTCAAATTGTTCGATAATACCGTTCCTGTTCTGGGGTCTTGCGAGGCAGCCAAAAGAATCAGGCAGATTGTACTGACTGTTGGTGTTCTGGATATGGGCATATAGTTCGGAA
>JAPLJQ010000057.1 GCA_026388495.1 Deltaproteobacteria bacterium
TCGGGGTTTCAGTTCACCGCAATGACAGGACATGCGTTATGCAAGCATCTCAATTCTTTCAGGGGGTTGGTATATGAAAAGATCATGGATGCTGGTTATGGTGTTATTCGTGGCCCTTTTGATGGTGGGCTGCGGCAAAGGAAAGGATGAAGGCAAAGGGGACAAACCGAAGGAAAGCGCTCCGAAAGCTGCGATACCTCAGGAGTTGTCGGCGAAGGTGGTGAGCACATCCGCCGGACGCTCCGTCACGTCAAAGGTTTACATGAAAGCCGGGAAATTCCGGTTTGACAATGAGATGGCGGGGGGGTCGTCCACGATCGTCAGGCAGGACCTCAAGAAAGTCTGGATTGTAATGACGACCGGCAAGTCCTATATGGAAATGGCGGAAGCAAAGGAGCAGGAGAGCAACATTCCTGCGGACAAGATGAAGGGAGAGGTCAGCCGCAAAGTCGTCGGCTCCGAGACCATCGACGGGCATCCGACGACTAAGTATGAAGTGACGGCAAAGATGGAAGACAAGACCATGATGTCTTATCAATGGTTTGCCACGGATATCAATTTCCCTGTGAAGACGGCGGCCGTTGACGGCAGTTGGTCTACGGAATATCGGGATATCAAGATCGGCGGACAGCCGGACAGCCTTTTTGAAGTGCCGGCAGGATACAAGAAGATGGAGATGCCCGCGATGCCCGCCGGCAGGAAGGGGATGATGCCCGGCAAGGATGCAAAAAAATAGGCTCACGCCGAGCGGATTGACTGGAGGATCGTTCTCATGCGCAGCGCCTTTCTTCTGTGGAAAAATACCCGGATGATCGTTCTGGTGTCGGTATGCGCCGCCATCTACGCGGCCACACTGATCGCCTTCAAGACAGCCATACCCCTCGTTCCCGGCATTACGGAGGTGAGGGTCGCCGGTGTCTTTCCCGTCGTCTTCGGGTTTCTTTTCGGTCCCGCCGGCGCCTGGGGGCTGGCGTTCGGCAATCTCATCGGCGATATTTTCGGCGGCACCCTGACGCCCGCCTCTTTCGGCGGTTTTTTCGGAAACTTTCTTCTGGGCTATCTTCCCTATACCCTCTGGACAACCCTGGCCCCCTTTGCGGAAAAGTCATACCAGTGGAATACCGGAAGCTGGCGAAGCTGGGCGAGCTATATCATGGTTGCCTTTATTGCCAGCGCTTCCTGCGCCGTCGTCATCAGCGTGGTGGTCGATGTCCTGGGGATGGTCCCTTACGCCGTTCTGACCAAGATCATTGTGATCAATAACACCATCGGGGCGTTGATCGGCGTGATCCTCCTGATTGCCGTTTATGATGTCACGAAAAAACATCTCGGCCTTGTCTGGACGGACATTATGGATGCGGACGAGACAAAGGGTAAATTGAGGAAAACCGCCGGCGCCTGGATGGTGGCGGCCTTCGCAATCGTCGGGGTTGCCGCCGGTTTTGTTCCCGGTCTTCCCATTGTTGCCATCGGCTGGGTGTCGGCGGCGGGCATCATTTTCAGCAGCCTCCTTCTGTGATATGAATATGGGCATATCTGTTTCTTTCGAGGATGTTTCCTATACCTACCACAACGGCGACATTCCCGCTTTACAGCACATATCGGGCGATATTAAAGACGGTTCTTTCGTGGTGATGATGGGACACGGCGGAGCCGGGAAGTCCAGCCTGTGTTTTGCCGTCAACGGATTGATTCCCCGCTTCTACCGTGGGAACTATTCAGGCCGGTTAACCGTCGGGGGAAGGGACGTGTCCCAAACGGCCATTGCCGATCTGGCGAAAACAGTGGGCCTTGTCTTCCAGGATTTCGAAGCCCAGCTTTTTTCCACCAATGTGGAGCTGGAGATGGCCTTCGGGCCCGAAAGCCAGGGAATTTCCCGCGAGGAAATCGGGAAGCGCATTGACCGCTATCTTCAGTTCGTGGGCCTGGAGGGGATGCAGCGTCGGGATACGGCCACCCTGTCGGGGGGGGAGAAGCAGCGCCTGGCTATCGGATCGGTTCTTGCCATGGAGCCCTCCGTGCTGGTTATGGATGAGCCGACCACCGATCTGGACCCTTACGGACGGGAACGGATTCTGTCTCTCTCGGAGGAGTTGAAAAATCATGAAAGGACACTCATCCTCATAGATCATGAACCGGACGCCGCCGCGGGAGCGGACGAGCTCTGGTTGCTCCGGAACGGTCAGTTGGCGGCCCGGGGCGCGCCGGGACAGATTCTCGCCGATACGGCCCTGCTGGAATCCTGCGGCATCAAGGCTTTGCCAACCCTTGCGCTTTTCTCCGCCATGGGATGGCCGGGGCAGCCCCTGACGGTGGAAGAAGCGATCTTTCTGATTTCAAAACACGATCTGGCGCCCCGCCGGAAAAGCGGGATGGACGGCAATCGCAGGAAATCGTCGAACCGTCCTGTCGTCCTTGAAGCGAAGGAACTTTCTTTCCGTTATCCGGAAACCCCTGCCGACGTGTTGCAGGGCGTCAACCTGACCGTCCGGGAAGGCGAATTTGTCGCCATTTTAGGACAAAACGGTTCCGGGAAAAGCACCCTGGCCAGACACTTCAACGGTCTTCTCAAGCCCACATCGGGCGAGATGCTGGTGCAGGCGAAGGCGACGACATCCCTGAAGCACAGAGAGCTTGCCCGACTGGTTGGGTATGTGTTTCAAAACCCGGATCATCAGATTTTTGCCTCTTCGGTGCGGGAGGAAGCAGGGTTCGGCCTTCGCGTTCTCGGCGAGGATCCGGGCCGGATTAAAATCCGGGTCGAGGAAGCCCTTGCCGCGACGGGCCTTGCAGGTTATGAGGATCGCTCTCCCTTTCTTCTGACCAAGGGAGAGCGGCAGCGGGTGGCGGTGGCCTCGATCCTCGCCGCCAAACCGGAGGTTCTCATCCTTGACGAACCCACCACAGGGCTTGATTACCGCCATCAGCGCGATGCCATGGAGATGCTGAAGGCCCTCAACCGGCTCGGTCATACGATCATCGTCATCACACACGCCATCTGGATCGCCGAGACATATGCAGATCGCACCGTCGTCATGAAGGACGGGCGGATCATCATGGACGGGCCGACCCGTGAAGTGTTCAGGGACGAGACGCGCCTGGGGGAGACGTCTCTGAGCCCTTCGCCCATCGTCAGGCTAAGCAACCGGCTTTCGATGAATGCCCTCACCCTGAACGATCTGGTTGAGGAGTTGAAATCATGAACCTGTCCCTCTATCGCGATGAAGACACTTGGTTGCACCGCCTCGATCCGCGGACGAAAATGATAGGGGTCATGATAATTTTTGTCCTTTGCCTGTGCTTCAACCACCCCTTATACATGGCGGGAATGGCCTCTGCGATGTTTGCGATCGCCGTGTCATCCCGGGCGCATCCCGTCCTCTGGAACCTCAGGCACATCCTGATGCTCCTTATCCTCTTCAGCTCGGTCCTCTGGCCTTTTTTTATCAAGGGGCCGACGACGGTCTGGACGTGGGAAACGCTTACGGTCAGCCGGGAATCACTGTTGTACGGCATTGCCATGGGGCTGCGGTTGGCCACCTTCGTCATAGCGGGCATGGTCTTCCTTGCAACGACGCGAAACGAAGAAATCACCGGCGGCCTCATTCGAATGGGCCTTCCGTACCCCATGGCGTTTGCCCTTGTAACGGCCCTCCGGTTGGTTCCCACCTTTGCCGGCGCCGGAGCGACCATTGTTCAGGCTCAGGTATCCAGGGGGCTGGATCTGGAATCGAAAAATATCTTCGGCCGCTTTGCCGCTTTCATTCCCCTGGCCGTTCCCATGTTCATCACGGCGATTCGTTACACCAACCTTCTTTCCATGGCCCTGGAGTCCAGGGGGTTCAGTCCCGTTACGCCCCGCACGATGTACTATGTATCGAAAATGGGGAAGAAGGACTGGGGCGTACTCATGGCGCTGTTTTTTTTCCTTGCCGTATTTCTTTATCTGCGGCTGGTCTGCGGGGTGGGCGCCGTCATGCCGGGGAGACTTTGAGAAAATTGGGCAAATATTATGATATGCGGGCAGGCCGTATGCGGCGGTAATTTTGGCGCAAAGTGACTTGCAGCGAATCCAGGTACGTATAGATCACCGGGGTGATGTAGAGCGTCACGATCTGGGAAAAAATGAGCCCCCCAACCACGGCCAGGCCAAGGGATTGACGGGATTCTCCGCCTGCGCCCAGGCCGAGGGAGATTGGCAACGTGGCCACCAGGGCCGACATGGTTGTCATCATGATGGGGCGAAAGCGTGTCAGGGCGCCCTGGTAAATCGCTTCTTCCGGCTTCTTCCCTTCCTTCCTTTCCGCGTCCAGAGCAAAATCGATCATCATGATAGCGTTTTTCTTGACAATGCCTATGAGCATGATGATGCCAACCAAGGCGTAGAGGTTGAGGTCGATCCGGAAGATGAGGAGCGTCAGGAGGGCGCCGAGGCCGGCCGAGGGCAA
>JAPLJQ010000194.1 GCA_026388495.1 Deltaproteobacteria bacterium
AGGACACCAATATCATTCAGGCGAAAATTATAGATTTGATGGCTTCAAGACACGGGAATCTTATGGTTGTGGGAGACGACTCACAGAGCATATACGCGTTCAGGGGAGCAAATTACGCCAATATCTTCCATTTTCCGGAAAGATATCCCGGATGCAAGATCTTCAAGCTTGAGACAAACTACCGCAGCACTCCGGAAATTCTTCACCTGGCCAATCTGAGCATTGTCAACAACGAAAACCAGTTTCAAAAAGAATTGAAGGCCGTAAGGGGAGGGGGTCTGAGACCTATTCTTGCGCCGGCTGAGAACGTCGGTCAGCAGGCCAATTTCGTCGCTCAACGAATCCTTGAATTATATGGAGAGGGCATAGCCCTTGATGAAATGGCCGTTTTGTACCGGGCGCATTATCACTCCATGGAACTCCAGATGGAACTGACGCGCAGAGGTATTCCATATGAAATTCGCTCGGGCATCCGTTTTTTTGAACAGGCTCATATCAAGGACGTCACCGCCTACATGAGGATTATTGCCAATCCATTTGATGAATTGGCATGGAAGAGGGTTTTGGGTCTTTTCAGCAAGATCGGGAAAATCACGGCGGAAAAAATATGGAAATATTTATCGACGAAGGAAAATCCACTAAATACGGCATTGGACGATGATTTTCCGAAATGCATGACGAAGATGGTAACGCCCGGATTAATTAAGCTCAAGAATACATTACATAAACTTCTTCATGATTCGGCGGATACTAATCCACCTGAGATTATTGAAACTCTTCTGGATAATGGTTACCGGGAACATCTTCAGGGGAAATATACGAATTGTGAATCAAGAGAAGAAGACCTGCGCCAGCTCGCTTTCTTTTCTGCGAGGTTTCCCTCCTTGCAGGACTTTTTAACTGAGGTCGCTTTGATGACCAATATTATTGAAGAGGGGGACGCTGATACGGATACGGCAACGAAGGGTAAAGTCATTCTCAGCACGATTCATCAGGCCAAGGGACTTGAGTGGTCGGTCGTCATGATAATCTGGTGCGCCGATGGCATGTTGCCCCTGGCTCGCGCCCTTAAGGAACCTGATGGAGAAGAGGAAGAAAGAAGGCTTTTTTACGTCGCGGCGACACGGGCCAAGGATCACCTCTACCTGTGTTACCCCCTGCTCGACTATTCAAGGGGCATGGGAAGCATGGCGCTGAATCCTTCCAGGTTCATAAGGGAGCTCTCTCATTCACAGCGATATCCATCCAAAGACTGTCCTTATGACCAGTGGATAATTAATGAAAACTACCGGTATTAGATCCATCGATCCGATTTGGATTTCGCTTCATATTCTTCTCTCAAGGCAATTTGAGTTGCCTCAGCAATATCTTCCACCCTTTTTACCCAATCCTCAAATTTGATATCGACACCAAAGATGCCCGTCATTTCATCGTTATCATCGACAATCGGTGCGGATGCGGTTATACACAGGGCTCCCGTCATTTTTGATATGTAAAAGTTGGTTACATACATCTTACCCGTTTGCAAGGGTTTGATAAACCACTCGCGATCCGACTGATCCGTCCCGACACCATAGTTTTCGTACTTTGCCCTGTCTGCAATGTTGGTAATATTTTTTGTTGTCTTCTTTCCATTCATATCAACAACATAGGCAAACTGGATAGAAGGATTTTCCTCTATGAACTGCTGCATAATCGGTTCCTGGGACTCCGGTTTCATCGTTTTCATCATAGGGTGTTCAATTACTTGTTTTACCACATTCATAGCAGCCTGGCTTGCCATGTACTTGATCTTTTCCAGGTCGGACATAAACAACTCGGGAAGATATTTGCGAACCAGCTTATCCAACTCTTCGTGAGATATGGAGGTCACTCTGCCCGATTCATACTGTTCACTCACCCATTTGTGTA
This sequence comes from Deltaproteobacteria bacterium, assembly GCA_026388495.1. Lineage (GTDB taxonomy): Bacteria > Desulfobacterota > Syntrophia > Syntrophales > UBA2185 > JAPLJQ01. Next base: position 1,912 of record JAPLJQ010000194.1, read on the forward strand.
TCTTTGAAACCCCGGGATGCCTCTTATCGATCACCGTCTTGCCCCCTGACCGCAAACGGGAGTTAATCCAATGAGCGATACCCGCCTTACCGGACTTATCGGTAATCATGGAAACGATCGGTCTCTTTAGAATCTTCGTGGTATTAAAAATATTATAGATTACCTCATTCTTAATGAGACCATCGGCATGGATGCCGGCCCTGGTCACATTAAAATCAGCGCCGACAAAAGGATAATTGTCAGGAATCGATATTCCCACTTCCTTCTCGAAATAATCGGCGATATCGGTAATCACAGTTGTATCGATTCCTTCATTGGCTCCGCGAAGACTGATATATTCGATAATAAGGGCTTCTACGGGAGGGTTACCTGTCCGTTCCCCAAGCCCGAGCAGCGTTCCATTTGCCGCACTGCAACCGTAGAGCCAGGCAGTCGTGGCATTGATCAGGGCCTTATGGAAATCATTATGTCCATGCCATTCGAGAAGATTGCCGGGAACTTCGGCATCCTCAATGAATGCCCTGATGAGCTTATCGACACTCCTTGGCAAAGATGCCCCCGGATAGGTAACACCATACCCCATAGTATCACAAAGCCTGATTTTAATATCGACACCGCTTTCTTCGCGTAACTTCATCAATTCAATGGCGAAAGGAATGCTGAAACCATAGATTTCTCCCCTTGTCAGGTCTTCGAAGTGACACCTGGGGACAATGTCTTCATCAAGAATGTCTTTTACAATACCCAGATAGTCATCCATGGCCTTTTTTCTGGTTTTGTTGAGCTTTAGATAAATATGATAATCGGAAACAGACGTCAAAATACCCGTTTCTCTCAAACCGGCTTCCTTCACCAGTTTAATGTCTTCTTTCTTAGCTCTTATCCATCCGGTAATTTCCGGATATTTTAATCCCAATTCAAGACATTTTGCCACTGCATCACGGTCTTTTTTACTGTATAAAAAGAATTCCGACTGTCTGATCACACCGTTTTCACCGCCAAGTTTACTCATCATTGAGTACAGATCCACAATCTGCCTTACCGTATATGGCGGTCTTGCCTGTTGACCGTCACGAAATGTCGTATCCGTAATAAATATAACTTCAGCGGGATCGATGGAAATGATTTTGTGATCAAAATCTATACGACTGACCTCATCATAGGGGAACACACCCGTCTGTAAATTCGGTTCATCCACATCCCTTAGTTCAAATTTCCAGAATTTGGTATGCTCGTGATCGAGAACCCTTTTGTGCTTATTCCATTTCGCCATTTTGGTCACTCCATAAAAAATTTAGAACTTTTTTATTAATCCTCCGAACATATAATAAGACCTGAAAAACACACTATTTGTCTTTGCGAGCGAAGTGAAGCAATCTCATAACATATTGAATATCAGAGAGATTGCCACGGCACTGCGTGCCTCGCAATGACCAGTTTCATACATTTTCAAAGTTCTCATAATGTTCATTCTTCTAAAAAAAAGAGGGCACTCTGAAATCAGCCGTGCCCTCGGATGAAATATGGTGCAGATTTCAGTTTATCGGTAAATTGGCACCCTGGGGTGGAACGTAAGGTTTTGGTGCCCCTGCCTTCCTTCGTTCTTTTTTAATTATATCCAATTTGTAACCCGCTCTCGGAATTTTAAATTTCTGTCCCGGATAAATGAGGTTCGCATCTTTGATCATCTTTTTGTTTGCCTTGTAGATTATAGGCCATCAGTACGGACTTATACGATTTTTAAGGAAAGCTCCATAAGTTGTTCTATGCCAACTTCCGATGGAGCATCCGTCAGAAGGCATGTTGCCTTCTGAGTTTTGGGAAAAGCAATCACATCTCTTATGGATTCAGTGCGCATCATCATCATTATCAGCCTGTCAAATCCGAAAGCGATTCCCCCATGAGGTGGGGTCCCGTATTCAAGTGCATCAAGAAGAAAACCAAATTTAGCCCGGGTTTCATCTTCGCCCATCCCAAGCGTTTCAAAGATCATGGACTGTATTTTTTGTTTGTGAATCCTGATGCTTCCACCACCAATTTCAGATCCGTTCAGAACAAGGTCATAGGCTCTGGCCCGTACCTGATCAGGATTTTTCTTGAGAATCTGAATATCTTCGAGGATTGGAGATGTAAAGGGATGATGCATAGATACATACCTTTTTTCAGTATTGCTGTATTCAAGCAGGGGAAAATCGCTCACCCAGGTAAAAGCAAATTCTTCCGGATTTATCAGATTCAACTTTTTTGCCAAATGTATTCTGAGATGTCCCTTCCGGATTTATCAGATTCAACTTTTTTGCCAAATGTATTCTGAGATGTCCTAGAGCCTCACGAACAACAGCCGTCGTGTCCGCCAGGAAGAGGATCAGATCTCCTTCTTTCGCCGTCATGATTTCATTAATCTTTCCCACTTCATCAGGTTTAAGAAACTTGAATATGGGGGAAGTCCATCCCTCTGTGTTAATCCTGGCCCAAGCGAGTCCTTTGGCGCCGTAAGCGCTTACAAAATCAGCCAGCCCATCCAGATCTTTCCGGCTGAGGCGCTTCCCGTCTTCAATCTTAATAGCCTTTACAACGCCACCGCTGTTAGAAACCTCCTGGAATACCTGTAATGCAGAATTTTTTACGAGAGGGGTAATGTCTCTTAACTCCAGGCCAAACCTGACATCAGGATTATCCCTGCCGTACCGGTCGATGGCTTCGCGATAAGAAATCCTCGGGAAAGGCGTCTTGACTTCTTTTTTTAGACAGGTTTTAAAAAGATGGCTCATGAGCCCTTCCGTGACTCGAATCACATCGTCTTCGTTAACAAACGACATCTCCATGTCGATTTGGGTAAATTCAGGCTGACGGTCAGCCCTGAGATCTTCATCCCGGAAACATTTGACAATCTGATAATATTTGTCAAATCCGGAAACCATGAGCAATTGCTTGAAAAGCTGAGGGGACTGAGGCAGAGCATAAAACATTCCCTGATTGACACGGCTGGGAACCAGATAGTCCCTTGCTCCTTCGGGTGTGCTTTTTGTCAGAAAGGGTGTTTCGATTTCCAAAAATCCCTCATTTTGAAGATATGTTCTCGTTTCGGCTGCAACCCTGCTTCTGAAAATAAGGTTTTTCTGGATTTCAGGGCGCCTGAGATCCAGGTAGCGGTATTTGAGACGAATATTTTCGGAAATATCCGATTCTTCATTGATGACGAAGGGCGGTGTCTTCGATTCATTCAGTATTTCCAATTTATCAATCATCACCTCGATCTCACCGGTTTTCATACCGGGATTCACCATTCCTTCCGGTCTTTGACGGACCCGCCCCTTGACGGCAAGAACAAATTCATGTCTGATTCTGTGTGCTTCTCCGTGACTGTCAAGATCTACGTCTGGATTGAAGACGATCTGCACCAGGCCTTCTCGATCTCTTAAATCAACGAATATAACGCCGCCATGATCTCTCCTTCTGTGTGCCCAGCCCATGAGGATCACTTCCTCACCGATATGACCGCGTCCCAGTGTACCACAATAATATGACCTTTTTTTATCTACCAGAAAGCTAGACAAGATGTATTTACCTCTCTTTAATCGTGTTAATAATGTTGTCTTCCATAGCGCTCAGATCTATGGAAAACTGTGTCCCGTTTAACATATTCCTCAGTTCAGCGCGTTTTTCGGCGATTTCTTTATCTCCCAGGATGAGGGTATAGCGGCTCTTCAGTTTATCAGCACGTTTCATCTGACTCTTTAAGCTCTTCCCGGCATAATCCATTTCCGCTTTGACCCCTTTCATCCGCAGGCGGTTACATAAAGTAAAGGCCTCCTTCTGCGCCGTATCGCCGAGTGCCGCGATGAAAAGATCTGGAAATATAAAATATTTACTGTCAGATGGCATCATGGAAATGAGCCTTTCCATTCCGACAGCGAATCCTATACCCGGGATATCCGGCCCGCCAAGAGCCTTTACGAGGCCATCATATCTGCCGCCACCGGCAATCGCATTCTGGGCGCCTAAGGATTCCGTGACGACCTCAAAGGTTGTCCTCGTGTAATAATCGAGACCCCTAACCATTTTATCATTGATTTCGTATGTTATGGCAAAATTCTTTAGACATTGCTTTAAGTTTTCAAAATGTTGTTTACATGCGGAACATGTATACCCGGACAATCGCGGGGCGTGATCAATAAGGGCTTTACAGCTGTCTGTTTTACAATCAAAGACACGCAGAGGATTTGTATGAAGCCGTCGACGACAATCCTCGCATAGTTCCTTCTCCCTGTTTCTCAGAAAA
>JAPLJQ010000456.1 GCA_026388495.1 Deltaproteobacteria bacterium
AAAACTATTCAGCATCTGAATTAATTTATAAAAAAAGATGGATGGCTAAGGAAGTAGCCGCAGCAATTGAAATATTTCCTGTTGTGGTTTTAACGGGCGCAAGACAAGTAGGCAAAAGCACCCTTCTTCAAAACGAGTTTCCCGACTTCAGATATGTCAGCTTTGACGATCATAGAATTCTTCAGCAGGCGAAAAGCGATCCTCAAATCCTCTGGAAAGGGGCGGAAAAAATCATCATCGACGAAGCACAGAGATTGCCTGAAGTCTTTTCCGCCATAAAACTTGCCGTTGATTCAAGCCAAAGAAGGTTGAGATTCCTCATATCAGGCTCTGCAAATCTCCTGTTGATGGAAAAGGTAAGTGAAACACTTGCGGGAAGAGCGGTTTATTTTGAACTCCTGCCAATGTCGCACGGAGAAATGACAGGAAAGGAAGATGCATTTCAGAATTTTCTGAGCTTATGGAACGATGACCTTGAAATCAAAGAACAGAAAAAAGATGCCACAGATCCGTTGCCGCTGATTTTGCGGGGCTTTATGCCGCCGCTTCTGACTCTGGACAATCACAGGCAAGTATCTCTCTGGTGGGAAGGATACGTCAGAACATATCTGGAAAGAGACTTGCGGCAGTTATCCCAAGTCGATTCTCTGATTGATTTCAGAAAGGTAGTGGAATCATTCGCCCTGCGCACCGGCTGCATGATGAAACAGACCGACGTGTCGAGAGACACCGGTGTCAGTCAACCCACTGTATTTCGTTATCTGAAGCTTATGGAGATATCGAACATCGTCACGCGGGTGCCGGCTTTTTACGTAAGTCGCACCAGTCAGATAAAAAAAACTCCCAAACTGTATTTTGTTGATCCCGCATTGAGCGCCTATCTGTCAGGTTACTTCGATGAGGATACTCTGCGTAAGGGAAGAGAACTTGGAAATTTCTTTGAAACCATGATATTTCTGCACCTGCGGATTTTGACGGAATTAATGACACCCAAGGGGAAAATATACTTCTGGCAAACAACGGGCAACAAGGAGGTCGATTTCGTTATTGAACACGGACGAAAACTACTGGCGTTCGAAGTCAAAATGACCGACAACCCCGGATATAACGACTACAAGAATCTTCTTCTCTTTCTCGAAGCATATCCCCAAACCGTCAGGGGCGTCCTTCTATACACCGGTTCAGAAATCCGTTGGCTCCACTCTCGGGTAATCGCCATTCCGTGGAACTGGCTTGCCTGATGGCTGGAACAAACATATCTGAAGGATTTCAAAGGTAACGATGGTAACTATTGTAGTAATATTTATTACGTTTTCTTTTCGCTATAAAGAACGCATAAATTTGATTATTTAACAATATCAAGGCATTAAATGAGACACCTGTAACTGGCACAGTATCTGCCCTATCCCTTGAGTAAATACAAGTTCAAGAGAGGCAGGAAATGTCACGGAAGATCATTACAGGAATGTTGCTCATTTTAATGCTGTGTCTCACAGGTTGCGCAACCATCATGTCACATGGCCCCCAAACATTGTCCATCCTGTCCCAACCGGATGGCGCCGACTGCGAGATTGTGGATGTTACCACGAAAACCAGCATCGCCAAAGTCAAGACGCCCTACACGGCCACACTGGAACGCGGGGCTGGTTATTTTCTTAAAAAGTACTACGACATAAAGATTACAAAAGATGGATATATACCGGAATACATTACGATTACTCCCCAACTGAGCGGCTGGTATTTCGCCAATTTGCTTTTTGGTGGTGGAATCGGCGCCATCATTGTCGATCCTTTGACCGGAGCGATGTGGACCTTCTGTGAAAAGGATGTCCGCTTCAAATTATACCCCGACACTACCGAAGGCCGTGCAGCCCGCGCTGCCGACGAGCGGGCACGGGCGGAAGCCAAAGCAAAAGAAGAGCGGGGACAGCAAGCAAAACAGGCACTCTGACAAAGGTGGGGATAGAATAATGGGAGATAATCATCCAACTATTAGTCAAGATGGCCTAAATTGTTGATTAAGTCCCCCATATATATTAGGCAGCACCTATGAGCGAATGGAAAAAATTCAAGGTTGGAATGCCAGCATCTAAAGGCTTTAATTCGTCATGTATGCCATTTGATGCAGTCAGCCATACGAGTCACGTAGGTTCAGCAATAAACATTATTGAAGCTGGTGAAATAAGTCCATCTTTGGTTTTTGATGAATCGCAGTTGAATGATCAGCGTATCCTAGTCAGTTGGCTATCCCCGAATCACTGGTCAAATGGTTTTCGTTATGGAAATATTAGATTCCACTTTTCCTTCAAAGATATAATAGAAGGGAAAAAATACTATTGGGTAGAGGCCATTGCTTACAGGATTAAAGCATGCCGAATACTCATTACAGATATAGACCGCGATTCTCAACTTGATGCTTACGACCCGATGTCCCCGACAGGCCCGTGGTGGTTAAACTCAAGCGATGGCTATCACTATTTCAATAATAACTATTGTCTCGAGTTCATGATCGAGGCTCCGGTTCCATTAAGCAACCTGAAAAGGATAGATTTTGTTGATCATCACAGCAGCTATTGTTCAATACACAGAAAAAATCCGAGCCGATGCAATGAGCTTGGCGTTCACTCTTCAAAAGGTGGGGCGATCTTCCTAACAAGAGCTGCTGTATCCGGTGTTGATCTGTCCAAGTTCTCCGAACATTTCATAAGAGAAGATGGAAGACCACGAACTGAACTTGAGTCTGCTTTCAATGAATTCGTGGTAAGAGTTTCCCGCAAAGTAAAGTTTTCTGGATCTTTCACCGGAGAATCTGAAACCAGTATTGCTGTGGTGAGAGCGGTAATGTCGGCATTTACCTTTGGTTTAATGGAAGAGGCTAAATTGCTTTGTGAAATGTTTAAAGACGAGACAACGTTCACTAATGCAGCGGCAATTGTACTGTCTGAAATGGTCGGACTTGAAAAGTGGGAGGAACTGGCAAGTACCTAATCCCTCAGCCAGGGTAGGTTGGAGGAAAGCTTATACTACTGATAAGGTATCAAATAATACCCTGGGTTTCATTTATGGATGCAAAAAAATGCAAACGCTTCCTGATATAAATAAGAAATTCTTGGATATAAAATCAGAACTTACTAAGAGCACTTTAACATGCAAGATATCTGAATGTCTGGATCAACATTATATCTGCTTTTCTTACAAAGATGTTTTGAATGAATCATATTCAAAGTTTGACCCAATCTCAAAAGATAAAAAAGGCATCTATCTTTTTGAAGGAAAATACAAAACTAATAGTGAGGAGAAGTGGCGAGAATTTAATGATAATTGGAAATTGATCAAGTTTACTCCAGACATAGTGGCCGCGAGATTCAAGAGTTATGATTTTTCCGCAGATACATACCTTCCTTTGTACGTAGGTAAGGCTGCACACTGTCTTAGAACGAGAGTTGTTCAGCATGTATTTGCGCAAAAGAAAAATGGGAAGGGATTTTTTGCATCTACATCCGCATTGCGATTGCTTCAACATATTCAACTCGCGGAAGCAGGTATCGGTGTGATAATCGAAAATTGACCAGAAGAACGGGGTAGTGATAACCGAACATTGACCACCCGGAGCCTTTATCTTCCTGCTAAAGTGGTTGGGTATTTACCAACCATTTGTGGAGGAGGAAAGGAGTGCTCAAGATGGA
>JAPLJQ010000525.1 GCA_026388495.1 Deltaproteobacteria bacterium
CCTGCACGCCAAATGAAGTGTTCAATTATCAACATTTCGAATCGCCGTTGACGGCAGCCTCATTCAAAAAGAACTGGGTTTTGTACCCCAGTATGATTTAAAGGCAGAGTGGGAAGAAACGATCAGAGAGAAAGATAGTTTATAAGTCTTTTGAAGAACTTGAAGTAAGAAACTGGGATGTCGTTTGGCTGTCCCGATGCTTTAGGGCTCATATTGTTGTTGACAGTAATGCCAGGATGTGCTACGTTGTAACACGCATGGAGGTGCTATATGAATCAAACTCTTACCATACGAATACCAGATAATATTAGAGAAGGGTTGCAAGAATTAAGCAGAAACGAGAATAAACCGGTAAGTGATATCGTGCGCGAATCCTTAAAACGGTATTTGGCTATTTACCGCTTTCGAAGATTAAAAAATATGGTGCTGCCATTTGCAGAGGCGCAAGGCATATTGTCCGATGAAGATATATTCACTCTGATTTCATGAAGATAATTCTTGATACCAATGTGATCATTGCCGCTTTTGCAAGTCGTGGACTATGTAGCGCAGTTTTTGAACTATGCCTTGATCGGTTTGATGTTATCTTGAGTGAAGCGATTTTAAAAGAAGTATCAATAAATTTAGACAGAAAAATCAAACTCCCCTTACCGCAATGCAATTTAATCGTATCGTATTTGAGAGAAAATTGTCTAATTTCCGAGACGGATGATTTAGATGGATCATTGTGTAGAGATAAGAACGATATTCATGTATTGGGGCTTGCTCAACGTTCATTGGCAGAATACATAATCACAGGAGACCAGGATTTATTATGTTTGGTCAAGCATCAGAACACTAAAATTGTGACCCCAAGGGGGTTTTGGACTATATTGAAGGAAAATGGGAAATAGGGACAGAGCCTATATTAATTTGGCGTCTTGTGAAACGTATCTTTGATTGTACGGCGGTATTTGAAATAGGGGGACACGATCCCAAATTCTGGCGAATTTAGGTCATGTCCCCCTATTTCCCCGCTCTTCCCCGCAAAACGCTAAAATTCAAGAACCCCAATGATGATGTTCATCCTTAAGAAGCTGGTCAGCCGATTTTTCCTTCCCCTGTCATTGGTTATAGAACTTCTCCTCCTGGGTATTTTTCTTAAGAAAAGAAGAACGAAGGTTATTTTAGCGGGAGTTGCAATTCTTTACCTCTTTTCTTTCTCTCCCTTTGGTTACTTGATTTTGCGCCCTCTGGAAAGCCAATATGTACCCATTTCATCGTCCAGTTTGAATAAGGAGGTGCGATGGATTGTGGTACTTGGCGGTGGCTCCAGGGAAGATAAGTCTCTCACTCCGGAAGACCGATTGGGTGACGCCAGTTTAAAACGTTTACTGGAAGGGGTGCGGCTCAGCCGCCTCCTCCCTCAGTCGCGGTTGGTCCTTTCCGGCGGGGATTATCAGGGAATCTCGCCTGATGCCTTGATCATGCAGCAGGTTGCCCTTGATCAAGGTGTGGCCCGGGATAGAATAATATTAGAGACGGCTTCCTGGGACACCACGGATCAGGCCAAATTTTTGCGGGCTCGTTTGGGGCAAGCCCCCTTCTATCTGGTTACTTCCGCCAGCCATATGACACGTGCGATGAGGATGTTCAGGCGCTCAGGCACGCAACCGATTGCGGCCCCGACAGATTTTCGGGCTGTATGGGCGCCTTTTCAAGTTACTGACTTTTTCCCTCAGGCCGGGACTTTGGTCAATACGGAAAGGGCCTTTTATGAGTATCTCGGACTTTGTTGGGGGTTGATAAGAGGACAAATATAAAGTTTTTTGTTCTGAGTTCTGAGTTGCTCTTTGCTGGTTCGGGCTTGCAGCCTGAACCATTTGTTAACGTTTTGGTTCAACCTGCAAGACCTGAATTTTGTCATTTCGAGGAACCTATGCGACGAGAAATCCCGGCGATTACGCACCGTTAAAGATTTCTCCCTGCGATCGAAATGACAGAAAACGAAATTTAATGTTCACAGTTGGCAATTATTCAAGGCTCTCCATGTGTGCAGCTGCAATATCCCTGGATAAGCAAGAATCACTCAGCAAATTATCTGATGATGAATTTCAGGCACTATTACTTGAAGGCGTCTCCAGAACATTTGCGATGACCATTCCGGAGTTACCGAAAAAGTTATACGGCGCGGTAGCCGGCGCCTATTTGTTATGCCGCATTGTTGACACCATAGAAGATGAAGTTTCTCTATCCCTTGAACAAAAGCAACATTTTTGCTCAGAGTTTATTCATATAGTAAAAACCGGGGCAAATTCCGAACCGTTTGCCTTGGAACTGGCGCCGCTGCTTTCCGGGCAAACCATTCCCGCTGAGCACACCTTGATTCAAGTATTGCCGCGGGTTGTTAAAATCATTCATAAATTAGATCCCGATCAAATTGAGGCACTGGCTTCCTGCATAGAAACCATGGCGGAAGGTATGTCAATATTTCAGGCGATGGATCTGCATGGCGGCCTGGCAACACTCGCCGATATGGACAGATACTGTTATCATGTTGCGGGCTGCGTGGGAGAAATGCTGACCAAGCTCTTTTGCCACTACTCACCGGAAATAGCCCAGTACAAAGATGAACTGC
>JAPLJQ010000345.1 GCA_026388495.1 Deltaproteobacteria bacterium
CTCCCGACATCCGTGTTTTTTCCAAGGCTTGCCCTTTATTTGTGCCCCTGGTGGAAGAGGGATGGTGGAATCACCCCGTCACCCGGCTGACCGCCCAGGAATATCTCAGACCGGTTATCGCGGAGCATGTCGACACCCTTGTTCTGGGATGCACTCACTATCCCGTGATCAAGCCGCTTTTACAGGAAATTGCCGGACCGGATATCCACCTCGTGGATTCTGCGGAGGCCATGGCGGACATAGCGGCGGATCTGCTCAGCCGCATGAATTCTGGAAATCCTGAACAGCAGCGACCGGAATACCGGTTCTATGTAACAGATGTTCCCTATCACTTCCAGACCATCGGCGAAGGCCTACTGGGACGGACCCTGTCCCACGTGGAGCTTGTCAGGTGGTGATGGGAACAGGAAATCACCAGGTATCATGCCTTTTCCCATCCTTGCAGATATGGTGGCCATCGCCCACTTCCTTTTCGTTCTGTTCGTCATCTTTGGCGGTTTCCTGATCCTTTACAAACAAGGCTGGGCATGGCTCCACATTCCAGCTGCGCTCTGGGGCCCCCTTGTCGAATTCACGGGATGGATCTGCCCCCTGACCCCCCTGGAGAACTGGCTTCGGATACAGGGAGGAGAGGCCGCCTATGCTTCCGACTTTGTCGAACGTTATATCATCTCTTTCCTCTATCCCTCGCTTCTCACCCGCAACCTTCAATTCTTCCTGGGTTTCATCGTGATTGTGATCAATATCTGCATTTATGGCTGGGTGATCCGACGGAAAAAACTACCGAACAAAACCTCACCGGAAGAATAAAACAACTTGCTTCTTAAATCAGTATTTGCAAAATGTAGTAACCTCTGCCGCCAAGGCATGGACAATATCTTTGAAAGCACAATCCGGGAGAGAAAAAGAACTGATCATTAAACACTTAGCGAAAAACAAGGAAGAGCAGCGAGAAGATTTTCAGGACATTTTCCCAGAATTAAAACCTATGGACATTTAAAATCTTTTAAGGGAACTTAAACGCGACGGTAAACTCGTCCGAGTAGGTCCGAAAAATACCGGACATTGTGAATTAGCTAAAAATACATTTAAATAATCTAATTTTTACAGGGTGCATATTCATAATATGTTGACAAGATAGGATTAATTCCATTCTTAATTACAATTATTTTACATTTACGTGAATAGTCGATCTAAAAACTTTATTATATGAGAGGGAGGCACTGGAGAGGAAAGTTTAAGTCCACTGAAAAGATGCCCTTGTAAGGGATAGATTCCTTGACATTGAAATTCTTTCAGCGTATCCATAGCGACATTATAATGTTCGCTTTCCTTGAAATTCTTTCCAAAGCTTTACATCGACCTTTTTACAAGGCGCAATAAAGCATGAGTGATCATACAAAAAGAAAAATAGAAATTACCTTAGCTGGCGAAGCTGTTCAAGGCGGACGGGTGTCTGTTTCCTTATTAGCGAAAATCTTGCAATCTGTTCAAGATGTCATATATCAAATTGCCGGTTCTAATATTCGGAAAGATTCGAAGTTAAAGGATATTAAGTCCTCAATAATCAAAAAAGAATGCGAGCTTTTTTTAGTCGAGACGAAACCGGGAAGTCTCCATGCAGTCATGGAATTACCTGAAAAAGTAGCTACTCTATTCCCTGAATTACCGGACTTTTCTGACTTTGTAATGGCAGACACGCGTGAAACTTTTTATGCCATAGCAGATCGTGATGATAAAAAGTTAAAAGAAATAATCCCCTATCCCGATATTCGACAACGAGTAATCGGCAGCATAGTAAATATTGCTCCTGCGGAAGGTTCTGATTATCAACTTGAAGTCAGTTTTGATGGTGAGCCACAGAAACCGCTAACGCGACCACCGAAAGATACTATTGCAAAACTCATAGATATGCCTCATGTACCTTTAGAAGTTAAAGAACCGGAAATCAAATTTGTTGAAGCAAAAGGGTTGGCTCAAATGGAGCAAGGGATCATAAAAAAGTGGATCGAATATTATGAAATAGCAGAATTGCCCCTTGACATGGAACATGTATGGCGAACCCCAGTAATCAAAGCCAAAGGCAAGATGTTTAATCTCGTTCATCCTATTGCTTGTGTGATCGAGAAACAGGAAGACCATTTTGTTATCGACGATGAAGGTCTTGGCATTTTTGTCTATGGGGGATCCCGTGAGGACGTCATCCAGGAATTTTCCTACGACTTCGCTACCCTATGGGACTGCATTGCTCAGGAAGAAGACAGCCTTCTCACCCAGGATGCGCAGACGATCAAGAAGAAACTTCTTGAACTGGTCAGAAAGGTCGAATCTTATGACGACGCGGAAAACGCGTGACATCAAGAAGGGGTTAATTAAAAAAGGATTTATTGAGGAACAAAAAGACCACTCCTATTTCTTCCTTCATGTGGAAGGACGCAAATCCACCATCCGCACAAAAATAAGCCACGGGGAAAAAGAATACGGGGATAATCTTCTATCTCTGATATCACGCCAACTTCATCTATCTTCCAAGGAACTCGATAAGCTCCTTGATTGTCCTATGTCGTATGAAGAATATCTTGCCATTTTGGAGAAGAAGAAAATGCTAATCAGATAAGTTAAAAAATATTTATCTTATATTTGAGGTTCATAAATGGAGACCCCAGGGTCAAATATTTCCGAACGAGAAAATCAGGCTTTGAATTTTCTTCAAAGAGATTTTGATCAGTGCTTTCAGCAATTGCGACATTACGATAATCAAATTTTCAACATTTTAAAGTTTACCTTCACTGCCTATACGGTTCTTATCGGTGCGGCACTCGGCCTGTATCAATTCGGATTAAAAGAGCAGATAGATATTACTTCTCCGGTCAGTGCCGTGCTAATTGTCGGTACGTTACTCGGCTTATTCATGTTCGTCCTTGTCATTCGCAATCGTGTTTATTTTGTAAAAATTGCCCGCTATTTGAATGAGCAAAATGGATTAACTGTCTGTACCGAATTTGGAAAATTCATCACGCGTAGGTATTTAACATGAAAATTATCCTTGCAGGCTACAACCTGGACAGTGAAACCATCCGGGAATTTCAGGAGCAAAATCCTGAAGCGAAGCATCTCACCCCGGAGACGATCTCCGCAGCCTATGCGCGGATCAGCCGCAGCCCGAAATCCGTGGATGAATTGCGGGACATTGCCCGGCGGGAGGTGGAGAAGGCCCGGCAGTCCAACCGGAATATCGTCTTCGAAATGGGGCACAGCTCCGTCGCCGAACATGCCGTTTTCAATATTGACGTCCTCGGGGTTTCCCGCCTCCTCGTTGAGGAAATCGAGAAATTCCGCCTCTGCTCCTATACGGAAAAGTCCCAGCGATACGTTCTGTTCAAAGATGACTTTCACGTCCCCGAAGAGATCCGCGCAGCCGGTTTTGAAGAATCCTTCGTCGAAACCGTCCGCGAACAGAACAGGGTGTATCAGGATCTGTACGGCAGGCTGAAACCCCATGTTTTTAAAAAGTACGGCGACCTTGCTGCCGACCCGGCGAATAGCTCGATGCTGGAAGGCTGGGCCAAGGAAGACGCCCGGTATGTCATCGCTCTGGCCACGGAAACCCAGTTGGGGATGACCATCAATGCAAGAAATCTGGAGCTGATGCTTCGCCGCCTCGCGGCCCATCCCCTGGCTGAGGCAAGGGAATTCAGCGGGAAGCTGTATGAAGCGACAAAAGACACCGCTCCCTCCCTGATACGTTACACCGAGGCCACGGACTACGACAGACTGACACGGAAAGCCCTGAAGGGAGCCGTCGATGCCCTGCTGAAAGAAAAGGGAACGGAAAAAGGGGACGCCGCCTGTCTGAAGGATGAATCCGTCACACTGCTTCATGCCACACCCCATGCGGATGACATTATCGTGGCCGCACTGATCCACTCTTCCTCGGACCTCCCCATGACCCGCTGCATGGAGATGACTTCCCTGCTGGACCGGAATGATAAAGAAAGGATCATCAAAACGACCCTCCGGCATATGAAATCCTATGACACTGTTCTGCGTGAATTTGAGAACGTGTACCTTCATTTTGAATTGATCATCAGCGCAAGCTGTTTCGCCCAGATGAAGCGTCACCGCATGGCAACCATCACCAGCCAGGATTATGATCCGTCTCTCGGCGTCACCGTCCCGCCCGCCATATCTGAAATCGGGATGGAGGAACCTTTTCTGAAAACCATCAAAGAAACCGGGGAGACCTATCGGAAAATCGCGAAAACCGCTCCCATGGCGGCAGCCTACACCCTTACCAATGCACACCGCAAACGGGTGGCGATGAAGATCAATGCCCGCGAACTTCACCACATTGCCCGACTCCGGGCGGATCGCCACGCCCAGTGGGATATCCGGGCCATCGCAGAGGCGATGATTGCCCTGGGGAAAGAGGTCATGCCTATGACCCTCATGCTGGCAACGGGAAAGGACGGATTTTCTTCTCTTTATCATCAAGTCATGGAGGTCGTCCCCTGAAAGAAAACAGGGGTCGCCCATTGCCTAAATTGGGTGCCCCGCTGGGAATTGACGCGGTAACCAACGGCGATAATAGCCTCTAATGAATAAAATTGGGTTTGATAACTTTTTCCATCGGACGCAGTTGTCAAGAAATCCTTGACAACTGAATCTTTTGACAATTCGCCATTTTTAAAAATATTATTCAAATGAAGACTTATGTTTTGTTTCGTTGTATCAAAAAGCTCTGCCATTTTCTTTTGGGTAAGCCAGATGTTTTCTTCGGCGTATAATACTTCAATATTCACCGAACCGTCCGGTGCTTGATAAAAGGCGATTTGATTATCCGGTAATTTTTTCATAAGTTTATACCTCAATCGCGCCTCGATTTTTTCTTTTATTACTCGTCCCCGCTATTGTCCGGTTTTTGTTTTATCTGCCTTTGTTTCTTCACTGGTGGAAGATAGTTTTCCGGTGTTATGACGCTTTTGCCTGTTTTTGATTCCAATTCCAATCGAGCTTTCTTAGCTATTTTTCCGCCCTTTTTCCCCGCATCTGCATTTTCAACCATTCCGGTAGCATCCACACTTTCGGCAATTTGCCTTGTCGAAAGTTCCGCAAGCGCCGTAAAAATCAGTTCCGCTTCGTTCATATGGTCGCGCAGATTCTGCGTCTTAAGTCCCTTGATGTCCTTATGTTTTTTTACAGAAACCCCACTCCATTCCTGATGAATGATGTTGGTGAGGATAGCATATTCGTCTTCTTTGGTTACTTCGTGGTCTTGCCAGTAATCCGTGAGTTTATTGCGGGTTTCCTGGCCCATCATCCGCTGCTGGATCCACTTTTCACTTCTGCCGTGCTGTTGCCAGTATTCACGGGCACGATCGAGCGACCGGGCGGGGTCGCTCATATCCTGCAATCGTTCGTATCCCACCTTTGCCAGCCATTGTTTGAATGGTTCAGCTTTCGGTGATGGTATGGACTGAATAATCCTTAATATCACTTCTACATTGGCGGTATCGGTCTCCCGCATTTTGCCGTCAGGAGCTTTCATTTTCAACTGTCGACAGTTTGTCGACAGTTGAAGGCCATCTTCACTTTTTACGCGTATTTTCATCTTAAACCAATAATCACGGGGATTAACGCTGTCTGTCAAAGCCCCGACGACATCAATCACTGAGAAATACCAG
>JAPLJQ010000140.1 GCA_026388495.1 Deltaproteobacteria bacterium
CCATGATAAACCAGATAAACCTCCTGTCGCTGTAAAGGTGTCAACCGTGTCCGTTTGTGTATCACCATGGGAACTTCCTCCTTCCTCAAATCTCTTGGCAGGAAATCCCGAAAATGTAAACAACGCTACTTTATCTCACATATCAGGAGGGAAACATCATGAAACCGATCGGTCCTTTAATGTGGGAACACAGGCTCATTGAAAAGATGGTTCACATATTTAACCGGGAAATTAAAAGGATAAGTGAATTAAACAAAATCAACACAATTTTTATTGAGTCGGCGGTAGATTTTTTCAGAACTTACGCCGATCGAACCCATCACGGGAAAGAGGAAGACATTCTTTTCAGAGCCCTCGCTAAAAAGAATCTCTCACCGGAACATGACAGGATTATGAAAGAACTGGTTGATGAGCACATCCATGCCAGAAAAACGGTTGGCAAACTTTTTGAAGCCAACACAAAGTATTTTATGGGTGACGATAACAGTTCTCAGGAAGTTCTTAGATGTCTGAAGGCACTTTCTGATCTTTATCCTCGTCATATCGAGAAAGAAGACAGGCACTTCTTCTTCCCGATCCTCGATTATTTTACAAAACGGGAGCAGGATGCCATGCTTCAGGAGTTTTGGGATTTTGACCGAAATATGATTCATGAAAAGTACAAAATACTCGTTGATCAATACGAGAGGGAGAAATGATGACCTCATTTTGATATGGCGATTTACTTATAGGGTCCGTTGTAGTAAATAAACGTCGTAGTTCTGGAGGGGTAATGCCTAAACTGACCATAAGGGAGTGGCTGTCAAGGCGGGAAGAAGACCGGCGTTTTATGGAAAACGTTCGGGCTATGAAACAGTTTCCCCCTTTTGAAGGCCGCTTCACGCCCTTTCCGGAATGGATCCATCCCCGGCTTCGCGCCATTTTAGAAAAGAGAGACTTCCGTCATCTCTACAGTCACCAAGCCGAAGCGGTCAATCTGATCCGGAACGGTCGTGATGTGGTTCTTGTGACGCCGACCGCGAGCGGTAAAACCCTGTGTTACAATTTGCCCGTTCTGAACAGCATCCTTGAGGAACAGGAAACACGGGCCCTCTATATATTTCCGACGAAGGCCCTCGCCCAGGATCAGATGCATGAAGTTCACGGCATGATTAGCGACCTGAGGGCCGATATCAAGACCTACACCTACGACGGTGACACGCCAGACGATGCAAGGCAGGCGATCCGCAAACAGGGGCACGTGATCGTCACAAATCCTGACATGCTTCACGCAGGGATTCTTCCCCATCACACGAAATGGCAGAAACTCTTTACCAATCTAAAATATGTAGTGATCGACGAGCTTCACGTTTACCGGGGAGTTTTCGGTTCTCACTTTACGAATGTGATCAGACGGCTTAAGAGAATCTGCCGATTTTACGGACGGGAACCCATATTTATATGCTGCTCCGCAACGGTTGCAAATCCAAAAGAGCATGCGGAGCGTCTGCTGGAGAGACCTGTCGAACTGATCGAAAAGAGCGGTGCCCCGGCGGCAAGGCGAACCTTCATCCTCTACAACCCCCCCATTGTCAACAGGGAACTGGGCATCCGGCAGTCCGCCATGACACCGGCAAGGCTAATGGCGGCGGAGCTCATTTCCAATGACATTCAGACAATAGTTTTTACGACAAGCCGCCTGAACGTCGAAGTTTTAACAAAGTACCTCAAAGACCAGTTTAGCAGAGTCAAATTGCTGGACAAGCAATTCGTCACCGGATACCGAGGAGGCTATCTGCCAAACCTTCGCAGGCAGATAGAAGCGGGACTTCGCAATCGCGAGGTGATGGGCGTCGTGAGCACCAATGCCCTTGAACTGGGGATAGATATCGGCGATCTGGAATCCTGCATCATGGTCGGCTATCCCGGTTCCATTGCCAGTACCTGGCAGCAAGCCGGAAGGGCGGGACGACGGAAAGGACACAGTCTGGCCATTCTGATTGCCAGAAGCAATCCCATGGACCAGTTTATCGTCGAAAATCCCGATTACTTCTTTTCCCGTTCACCGGAACATTGCCGTTCCAATCCTGACAATCTTCTCATTCTCCTTCATCACATAAAAAGCGCCGCATTCGAACTTCCTTTTGAGAAAGGAGAGCGTTTCGGAAAAGAAAATCTGGAGGAGCTTCTCGGCTATCTCGAGAATAAGGGTGTTCTCCACAGGGTTCAGGATCGCTGGCACTGGATGGCGGAAAGCTATCCCGCCGATGAAATCAGCCTTCGCTGCATCAATCCTGAAAACATCGTTGTCGTTGACACGACGACGGCAGGAGCACATAAAGTGATTGCAGCGGTGGACTGGGACAGCGCCTATACAACCGTCCACGACGATGCTATTTACATGGTGGAATCACAGCAGTATCATGTGGATAAACTCGATCTGGAACGCATGAAAGCCTATGTCCATAAAGTAGATGTCGATTACTTCACCGACGCCATGACCTATACGAACGTCCGGGTCATAGACGGCTTTGATAAAATTAAAAAAAGGGGAGTCATCATCGAACACGGCGAGGTGCAGGTGGTCCGTAAGGTTGTGGGTTATAAGAAAATCAAGTTCTATACATCGGAAAACCTCGGTTACGGAGATATTACGCTACCCGAAAAAGATATGCACACCACGAGCTACTGGTTCACAATTCCCAGAGATCTTCTCAATGAACTCACTTACACTCAGGCTGAGATTATCGACGGTCTGTCCGGGCTCGCGTACTGTCTCCATCATCTTTCTGCCATGATGCTCATGGCCGATTTAAGAGACATCGATCGATGCATTGGCGATAAGAGCGGCGAATGGTTTGTCCGACATCATATGGGATCGAGATTCATTACTCCCGTTTCACCCGTTGAAAAAGACGGCTTTCCCGTAGGAACGGACGCCTTTGATCCAACCCTCTTTCTTTTTGATGCCTACCCGGGGGGAATCGGATTTTCTGAGCTATTATTTCAAAAACACGATGATCTTCTCGCTGCAACCCGACGTCTTATCGGGAGTTGCCGTTGCATTGCAGGCTGTCCGAGCTGTGTAGGACCGACGCTTGACGTAGGGGTGTCGGCAAAAACTGTCGCTTCGGCAATTCTTGATTTGATTATTGATGAAAAATGAGCACGATTAAGCGATTGGAAAGGCTGACCGGCGATGTCAAAACTGAACGGAAAGAATCGTTTAAGGAGAACGTGATCGGTGACCTGCGCAGACGTATCGAAGCCGTTATGGACAGACGCCATGTAA
>JAPLJQ010000419.1 GCA_026388495.1 Deltaproteobacteria bacterium
CCAAAGGCCAGGGTGACAAGGGCCATATAGTGCCCTTTGGTCTTGTATAGAGGGACATAGAGTATCATACCAAATAGTGCGGCCACTATTCCCCCCATCGGTAGTGTAATAATCGCCGGTATGCCGAGCCTGAGGGCAAGCAGCCCGGCTGTGTATCCACCGATACCATAGAAAGCCGCTACACCAAGATTAAGTACGCCGGTTGATCCGAGCTGTATGTTAAGGCCGAGGGCCAGAATAATATATATGCCCGTCTGGATCAAAATAAGCAGCCAGTATGTGTTCTGCCGGATCATAAGAGGACCTATCAGCGGGTACAGTAAAAGGAGTACAAGGAGAACTCCCATTACTGTACGCTTGTTTGAAGAGAAAATTACAGTAAATGAGGAGAATTGCCGCTTCCATACTTTGGCGTATACAGTTACGGCCACAACGAGAATTAAACCTGCCACTAATGTCCAGACGGATTCAATGTTGAAGAATACCAGAACAAGAAAGAAGATGGCAACTTCTATGGCCGCTATTTTAAAAAAATTAATTAAATTAAAGTTACGCTTCATATTTTACACCCTTTCATGCATCTTTTCTCCAAGAATGCCGGATGGCTTGAAAACCAAAAAGACAATTAGAACGCCAAAGGCAATGACATCCATATATTCGGAACCCCTGGGTATGAAAGCTGCTGAAAATGCCTGGGTCATAGCAAACACAAATCCCCCGATTATTGCCCCGTATATGTTGCCAAGACCGCCGATAACCGCAGCAGAAAATCCAATGACAGCCCCCATTGCCCCCATGTTAAAAACGACGGTGTTATAAAAGAGGCCGTTCAGAATTCCCGTAAGGCCTGCAAGGGCTGATCCGATCAGGAAGGTTACGTCAACCACCCTGTCCCGATGAACGCCCATCATCATGGCCGCTTCCGAGTCCTGGGCGACAGCCCTAATGCCGAGTCCCATTTTCGTCTTATTTATGTAAAGCGAGGTGAAAACGATAACCGCTATGCCTATTCCGAATATCAGCAGATTATCATATCTGATGAGCACCCCTTTAATTTCAAATGCCTGGCTTGTGCCGGCAAATATGGGATTCAGTAGCTCCGGAAACCGCTTGCTTTCAGACCCCATCGGGTAAAACAGCCTTACCGCCTCTCTGATGGCAATAGCGAGCCCCAGTGTTGCGATCAAAGCCATCAGGGGTGGACCTGAAGAAACGGGTTTCACCGCAATTCTTTCAAATAAAATCCCGACCATTCCGGTGACCAGCATGCAGAGGAAAAAGATCAGGAAAAGAACAAGTACATAAGAGGCCCCACCGGTCATCATATCTAATTTTGAAAATATATTGATCAGGATAAGGCCGATAAAGGCGCCAAGCATAAAAACATCACCATGGGAAAAGTTGATGACGTCGAGAACGCCAAAGAAAAGTGTAAAACCCACGGCTATAAGGGCGTATTGGACACCGAGCATCAAGCCGTTTAGTATGATCTGGACAATTACTGCTTCAGTCCCCATGTCACTTCCTCTAATCTATGTTTTGTGATTTTCTGTTATAGGAATGTTGAGCCATTAAAAACAATCAACCCGAGCCCCCATTACTCAAAACCATCATTTCACCTGAAAATGTGTTGACAAGCCACTGTTATTGTTGATCTCTACCCTTGTCATCCTGAGTCTGTCGAAGGATAATGACTCATGGTTAGACAAGCTCACCATGACAGTCGTGTAATTTTCATCATCCTTTGTGACGTAACACCGTTATGAGAGTTTCATTCAGCAAGATCAGCGCATTCCAGAGAACAACAGTCCAAACCCACAATTTGCTGTCCGAACGTTCATGTATGAACCATAAGGACAGCAAATTGCGGTAGACACAGATACAGTTATGGCTATGGCTTATAGGGATTTTTCCAGGTCAAACCTTTTTTAAAGTCAAACCCTGGGAGCGTCCGTTTTTTTGAGGCATATTCGGAATCACTCCAGGGGACCCACTTGCCGTCTTGGCTGATATAGGCGGTTACAAGCGCCGAATCATTCTGCCCATACTCGTTAAAGTGAATGCGGCCGATGATATCTTCGGTATCGGTCTTATCGATTGCTTCGACCAGTTTTGCGCGGTCGGGGCCCACTTTTTCTATCGCCTTCATGATGACGTTTGCGGCACTGTATGCAAATGGGGCGTACGCTTCTATAGGAGTGTCAAATGCTTTCGAATAGGCAGCCGCGAATTCCGGTCCGCCTTTCAAAGTGTTTACCGGAGCGCCGTCCAGCATACATATGACACCTTCGGCATGCTCTGCGAGGGTCGTGTTAAAATCATCCGCCTTGATGCCAGACGTGCCCAGGAACTGCGCTTTTATACCCAGTTTGTCCATCTGCGTTTTGATCAGAACTCCGGACGGGGTAAGGCCCCCAAAGTAGACAACCTCTGGATTTAACGACTTGATTTGCGAAAGGATTGTGCTGAAATCCTTCTGATCGATTGTAACACCATAAATACCGACAATATTCGCTTTACGGGCTTTTAATTCGGCCTCAAAGTACTTCAGATGCCCTCTGCCGTAGTCGGTTGTGTCATGGATAATGGCGAATTTCTTAAAGCCGAGTTTATCCACAACCAGGCCGGCGTTAAACTTATTCTGCTCGACCTGAGTACCGTTTACCCTGCAGATTTCCTTGTAATCATTTCCATAAGTAATATCCGGCAGAACAGCTCCCCACACGACGTTGGAAAGTCCGAATTTGTGGAACACGTCTGTCGTGGTGATGGCAACCATGCTGCAGTAGTGGGCAGCAGCCGCTACAATATCTGGATCCGAGGCGGCCTTTGTTGCAGCCTGAACACCTTTTGCAGGCACGCATTCATCATCAAGTGTGGCAACTTCGTATATGTATTTGTTTTTCCCGGAGGCATTCCACTGATTTACAGCAAGCAGAAAAGCGTTTTTACAGCTTGTCCCCATTTTTTCATGTATTCCCGTAAGGGGACCGATAAAAGCTATCTTTACTTTATCCTTGGCCAGTACTGATGAAAAAAAGCCCATACTGCCGACAAATACGGCGACGATAACACCTACGACCAATGTTTTTATTGATTTTGGCATAATTCCCCTCCTTCTGTGTTAAAGTTTGCAAAAAATCACCCGCTGACATACAAATTCAAAACGGTGTATGCGACTACCCTTACCCTCAAGAAATAACACTCACGCTGCACGTTTGTGTTTGTTCTCAGAATCTCGGTTTAGCAGTTTTCTTTTTTGTCAAAAAGTCACAGTAAGAAGAACAATGCCGTGGAAACGAAAAGATCCTTTTATCCCGCTTTTTTTATAACTTAGGTGTAACCCCCCTGTCAAGACAAAAAATGAAAAGTGAATTACTACTCCCACAGAGGGCTGGGCATCTTAAAAAACCTATGGCTCGGAAGCTTCGCGCCAGTCCATCAAGCAGCTGCATCGGTCAGCCGTCCCCGCGATCTACCTCGCATGTACGTCAATCGCTGATCCGCAGCGCCGATATGAGGGAGATTGCATCCCCCTTCCCCTTACCCCTGCTCCGCATTCATCCCCATCCACAGGACGGGGTATTCTACGGGAGGATTTCATAAACCTCCCCCTCTCCCTTTAAGGGAAAGGGGATGTGTAGAGTGAACCAATAGGGTTAGTAAAACACAATTCCGTAACGTTCGTTAAATCCTTCGTTTCGAACAACCTCGATTTTCCCATGAACCGTCTTCCCGATCTTCGGGTTCGCGGTCTTCAGCTGCCCTGTTACTTTCATACCGTTTTCGAGTTCAACGATGGCCAGTCCCAATTTCTGCACTGCAAAGTCTCCAGGCAGATTGTATGCATATGTAAAAGTAACGATTTTCCCATTGTTAGGCAGCGGAACTGTATCAAATTGGAACTGACTGAGATTTCCGCATTTCTTGCACCTCATGCGAAACGGATAATGAAGCTGCCCGCATTTTTTGCACTTGTAGGCTAGTAAGTGTTTTTCTTCAACCATGAATCAGCCCTCCCTTACCAGAGTTAAGCAAACGACGTTATTTCCGAATCCGCCGAAGTTACAAGTAAAACCGACACGAGCATTTTTTACCTGGCGCTCTCCTGCATCACCTCTAAGCTGAAGGACGA
>JAPLJQ010000308.1 GCA_026388495.1 Deltaproteobacteria bacterium
CATATTCCCGAAGGCAAAGCGCGTCGGGCTCGTATGGAATCCGGCGGAGGCAAACTCGGAGGCGTGCACGCTTGTGGCGCGGCAGGCGGCAAAGAAATACGGCTTCGAACTCATGGCAAGGACCGTCAGCACAACCGATGAGGTAAAAGACGCTGTATCGGCGCTGCTCAACAAGGAAATCGATATTTTCTTTACCTCGGGCGACAATACGGTCATCCTTGCCCTTGTAACCGTGGCAGGCATCCTGAAGGAGCACCGGATACCCTACTTTACGAATGACCCCACGGACGTCGAGCAAGGGGCGTTCTTCTCCATCGGCGCCGATTATTTCGAGGTAGGCGTGGAAACGGCTAAAATGGCGGAAAGGGTGATCGGGGGTGAAGAAACGAAACATATCCCCATCCGGGATTTCGTCCCGGAGAAAATCGGCGTCAATACGGGGCTTGCAAAACGATACGGAGTGACCGTTCCCGGCGGGTTTTTGAAGAAGGCTGCCATTATCAAGAGGTAAAGAATGATAAAACTAAGCCACATCCACAAAAGATTCAACGCAGACACGGTTAATGAGGTCTATGCATTGAGGGATGTCAGCCTTGAAATCAGGGAAGGCGAGTTTATAACCGTCATCGGCACCAACGGTTCCGGAAAATCGACGCTTCTCAATATGGTGGCAGGCACGATCCTTCCCGATTCGGGAATCGTCACGGTCGCAGGAAAAGACGTTACGAAAAAGAAAGATTTCGAGAGGGCGCGCTCAATCTCCCGGGTCTTCCAGAATCCGTTCATGGGGACGGCCCCGGATATGACCATCGCGGAAAACCTTCTTCTGGCATATTTAAGAGGTGAGAGACATTATCCAAAGATCGGACTCCATGCGGAGCGTCTGGCATTTTTCAGAAAGCGGGTGGCGGAACTCGAGATGCAGCTTGAGGAAAGGCTCGACACGATCATGGGAACGCTTTCCGGCGGGCAGCGGCAGGCCGTGAGCCTCCTCATGGCCGTCATACGGGAACCGAAAGTTCTTCTCCTGGATGAGCATACGGCGGCCCTTGATCCGAAATCGGCCTCTCAGGTTATCAAATTGACAAAGTCCTTCATCGAACGGGGCACCCTCACAACGTTCATGGTGACGCACAGCATGCAGCAGGCCCTCGAACTTGGCAACCGCACGATCATGATGCACCAGGGGCAGATCATCGATGACATTCCGAAAAAAGAGAAAGGTCGTCTCACGGTGGACGACCTCCTCGACAAATTTGCGGAGCTCCGGAAATCGGAAAAACTGACCGATGAGATGATCGAGCAGTTAAGAAGAGAATATATGTAAACGATTGATTTTCTTCAATTTATGCATAGCATCCCACGTTGGGTGGCCAGCTTTCCATTGACATGCAAGATCGTCTTGTCCTATACTTCCTCCACGAAAAAGGTCTTATCAAAGAAAGGGTTTTATATGAATTTTGACAAGTTTCTTAAAGTAGCGGTTCTTGTGTTGTTTGTCTTGGCTATTTTTGTTTACGGAATGGCGAACAAATACCAATTTATTCATGTTAGCGGGGGTCTTTCAGGGTTTGCCTGTAACCAATATACAGGGAAATGTGAGTGGCTATCTCCGGAAGAGATGGGAAAAGAAAAAGTAGTGAAGTATTCGGAGAAACAGAGAGAGGAAATGGAAAGACAGGCAGCGACACAAGCACCACCGCCAGACGGTCCGCGGAAATGATCATGAAATATCTCTGGTCGAAAACATCCTGAAGTCAGACCTCACCGCAGTCGAGGAGGCGGAGGATAAGGGGAGCCTTGTTATCGCCTTGGGGAATCTGGAGCGGGCCATCAGCGCCAAGCTGGAAGCGGTGACGGCTCCGAGCAAAAATTTAGCATGAAAATGATCAGCCGTTGCGTTAGATCGTTTATTATATCATATAGATAAATCATGTCGACGCGTCGACATGATCCATAATTTTCTTTCCACGTCATTGTTGCTATTGCTTCATTAAAGCGATTAGGGAAGTTAAAATCAGGATATATAAGATTATCAATGTGCAGGATGTGTTTTGGATCAACTTATTGAATATGGGATGAAATGTGCGAATGCGTGAAAGCTTATTCTCCGCGCATGCAGCCTGAGGCTGCCTTCCTGAAAGCCTTAGGTCAAATAATTTCATTGCCATAGTAGATTTCAGTTGCGAATCGTGATAATGCTACTCAAAACATAAAAGCAGTTGACAGAGTACCATCCCGTAACCATGCTGGAGGGACATATGGAATGGCTGATATATACCCCGCTTCTTACAAAAGATCGGGGTTTTTTATTACCGCTTAGGAGATCGCGGGGGGTTTAGGCACCGCACCCAACGAACCGGAAGGGTTATAGCTAAAGGAGGAATCATGGATCCAGAATTATGGGCGAATGTTGACAAACATTCAGACACTTTACTGAAGGAGTTGCAGACCGAGATGCGTTCAATTCGTGATGCAGACCTGAAGTTACTTCCGTTTTTCTTTACGATTTCCGCCTTTGTCTTGTCCGCGAATCTTCTCACCATCCTTAATGCGAAAACGCCATCAACTGTCTTCTGGGTAGGAACTCCGTCGCTTCTATTCGTCTGCGTGTTTTGGTGGCAGCTACATAACCTGATCGAATACAACCACGGCAAATATGCAGCGCTTGGTAAGCTTGTGCGTGAAATATGGGATGGCTGGCAAGTAACCCAATTCTGCAAGCTTGGTCAAGGTAATTCACCGTACGGCGAGGGGCGTGGTTTCATGAAAACTCAATGGCTCATCGCATCTTGCGCCCTTTCCGTCGTCATAATCGTGGGAGCTATTGTGTGGCTCAAACTATTTTGCTAAGGCTTCACAAGCCGATGCCAACACTACGCTCAACAGGACCTTCGCGAAAAGCCGCGCAGGTCCTGTTATCTCCACGTTTATGAAAATGGATATACCGAAGAAGTTAAAAATACAAGACACGGATTTCCGTTTGGTCATAGGATCAACCGGCATTGACTATGATC
>JAPLJQ010000109.1 GCA_026388495.1 Deltaproteobacteria bacterium
CCATGGCCCTGAATATGCTGGCAGTTTTGTCCGCGCGTCTTCGACGATTTGCAGCGCTGGTCGAGGATCTATCACTGAAGGAAGTTCCGGTTCGCCTTGCGACTTATCTGCTTTACCTGAGCAATAAATCGCGCAACGCGGACGATGTCGACCTGGACATCTCCAAAGGCCAGTTGGCTTCGCTCCTCGGCACCATTCCGGAAACCTTATCCCGTATTCTGGGCAAAATGACCCGTCAGGGACTTATCCGCTCGCAGGGCTCGCGGATCAGTATACTGGATCGGAACGGGCTGTCTGAAATAGCCACGGGGGGAAAGAAGCTTCTTTAATGTTATGCTGTCTTATAAGGAAAAAATCAAAGAAGACGTGTCTTACGACGCGGACGGCCGGATCAGGGAAAAACGGTCGACCCTCAATGGAAAATTAGAGGGCGAATACCTGTCCTATTTCGGCAACGGCCAGGTCATGGTCAGGCTGCACTTTGTAAACGGCCTCATAGAAGGTGACGCCGTTTCCTGCTATGAAAGCGGACAAATCAGGGAAAAAGGCTCTTTCAAGAATGATGCCCTCGACGGCGAGTACATTTCCTATTACGAAAACGGCCGGATCAAAGAGAGGGAAATCTACAGGAACGGAAAACCGGACGGGGAATACACCCTCTTTTATACAAACGGCCTGACGAGAGACGTGGAGCATTTCAAGGATGGTAAATTTCACGGAGAATACGTATCCTACTATAAAAACGGCCAGCTCAAGGAAAAGGGAAACTTCAGAAACGACAAACGGGAAGGCGAATACATCGCCTATGACAGAAGCGGGCGGATCAGGGAAAAGGCTACTTTCAGGAATGGAAAACCGGACGGGGAGTTTCAGTGTTTTTATGAAGAAACTAACGACACAGGGGATGACGAGGACGATGCCCTGCCGTCCGCAACCGGGTTAAACAGCCTGAAAGGAAAGGAAAGGCGCATCGAAGATCTGCTCAAGGATCTGAGAGAATTCGACAAAGAAAAGAAGGAGACACAATGATCGAAAAGATTCTTATTCCCACCGACGGTTCCGGTTACAGTAAAACGGCCCTGGAATACGGCATCTACGTTGCCAAACGATTAGGCGCGCAGGTGACGGGACTCCATGTCGTGGACATCCGTCTTATACAGGGGCCCGTTTTTACGGATATCTCAGGTTCTATCGGCCTCCCGCCTTATCAGGAATTTCTGCCGTCCATCCGGAGCGGGCTTGATGAAAGGGCGGAGGGCATCCTGGAAACCTTCAGAGCGAGATGCGAAGAAGCCGGATTTCAACCGGAAACCCTGAAGTCCATGGGCCTCATCGACGAAACCATTATCGATGAAGGGAAACAGGCCGATTTGATTGTCCTTGCCCGCAGGGGCGAACATTTTCATCTAACCGCAGGCGGTATCCTAGGTTCCACTGCCGAATCGGTCGTCCGCAAGTCCGGGAAGCCGGTCATGGTGACCCCAGAAACCTTCCTGGAAATCGAAAGCATGGGGCTCGCCTACGACGGCAGCATGCCCGCGGAAAATGCGCTGAAACTTGCCGTGAAATTATCCGATGCTGCCTTCTGGCCGCTTACCATCATTGTCATTACGGAAGATCATGAACTGGAAGCGAATATCATCCGTAAACTTGACGATTTTCTTGAACCTCTCAAAATTGACAGCGAAACCATCATCTTAAGGGGGAAAGAAGATCATGAAATCATTAAATTCATTAAGGAAGGTTCCATCGAATTAATGGTCATGGGGGCTTACGGCCACAACAGGCTCAGAGAGTTTATCCTCGGCAGCACGACCTCTCATGTCATCCGCAAAAGCACCGTGCCGGTTCTACTCACCAGATAAACGAGGGGACTTCAGAAAACGTCTTTTACCCTTTCTCTCAGATCGTCCAGGACATCGTAACGGGTCAGATCATAGTAAATCGGTGTAATCGTGATCATCCCCTTGCGAAGGGCGCAGGCATCGGAATCCACCTCTTCATGATCAGAAAGCTGCGTTTCGCCTGCCAGCCAGTAATAGATGTTTTCTCTCGGGTCTGTCCGCTTTTCAAAATTCTCGATGAGCCGTGCCCTGCCCTGCTTTGCGACGACAACCCCTTTAATCTCCTCTTCGGGCAAGGCGGGGATATTGACATTGAGTGCAATGTGCGGGATCGGATAATTATTCAACATGAATGCCGCTATTTTCCTGGCAAATCTGGCCGCAAAGGAAAAATCTGCGTCTCTGTGGATATCAAGAGATATTGCCATGGAAGGTACGCCCATAATGACGCCTTCCGTTGCCGCAGACACCGTTCCGGAATAAATGACGTTGATCCCCACATTGGCTCCTAAATTAATCCCGGATACCACAAGATCCACCGGCCTTTCTGACAGCTCTCTTATCCCGATTTTAACACAATCCGCCGGTGTCCCCTTAACGGCATATCCAAGAAAGACCCCATCCTTTTTTACGCGTCTCACCATCAGGGGGCGGAATAGCGTTATAGCATGACCCACGGCGCTCTGTTCCACCTCGGGAGCAACGATCAGGCAGTCTGCATCCTTTGAAAGCTCCTGGTAAAGAGCACTCAAACCCCTTGCATATATTCCATCATCATTTGTCAGAAGAAAGCGCATGTCGACTCCTTGAATTCCTTAAACTTGCGTATTTTACCATCCTTTACCACCAGAACAAAAACATCCTTGCAGCCCCCTCCTTACTGATCCGAAATATTTCTCGACCTCTCTGCCGTTTCCATACCAGCACAGAGGGCAGGCGCCTTTCTGATTTCATAATCCTGTCCACGACCTGAAAGATGAGAAACCGCTCCCCGTTCAGGCGCTGAAGCCTTGAAACCGAGTTTTTTCGTAATCATCCCGGCCAGACCCAGGGAATTTTCCCTGTCGCCATGAACGACAAACACTTCCTTCGCCTTTGAAAAGTTGGACAGCCATGTCAATATCTGACAGCCGTCGGCATGGTAGGAAAACAC
>JAPLJQ010000571.1 GCA_026388495.1 Deltaproteobacteria bacterium
AAGAAGAAAGGAAACAAAATCGTCCTGACAAGCGGATGCTTCGATATCCTCCACGTTGGCCATAAGCGGTTTCTCCAGGAGGCCAGGCATTTAGGCGACACCCTTATTCTGTGCCTGAACACGGATGATTCGGTGCACCGTATCAAGGGCACGGGAAGACCCATCATGAATCAGGAGGACCGGGCGGAACTTATCCTGGCCCTCGGTTTCGTGGATTATATTGTTTTTCTTGAGGAGGACACCGCTTCCGGCATTATTACCGAGACAAAGCCCCACGTTTATCTCAAGGGTGCGGATTACCGGGGCAAAGGCGACAAAAACTGGCCTGAAGCGCGGCTCGTAAAGGACTACGGTGGAGAAGTGAAACTGATTGATCTTTATAAGGGGAGATCAACAACGGATATTATCGAAAGCATCGCAAGGAGTGCAAAGCGAGAAAAATGATAATATAGGGGAAAACGCTCATACTTGATCCTTTATATAATCGTAATAATCCAGTCGGCAGGCGATGCAGTTGCCAGCCCTTTCTTCGGGATGATCGCAAACAATCCGCCACGCTCTGTCCTGAAACAATTCCTCTCGTATCTTGTTACATTTTAATAACTTCGTATCATCCAGGAGAATTACGCCTGCTCTTTCTCTCAATTTTCGGAATTCAGCATAAGTGGTGAATTCACCACCGTCCAGCAGGAGGACATCGATCCGCTCCGGCAGCAAGTCTATCACATTGGGAGACGCCCTGTAGTCGAGAATATCCTCCTCACGCCATTGCCGGTAATTCACGATCTCATTACTGATCTCTTCCGGAATTTGTTCACAGGTAAGCATTTACGACATCTCGATTATCCGGCCGTAAATGAGCCTGATTTTCTCCTTGCCCCTCGGTGTGGCAAGGACAGGCCGCCAGTATTTCTTTGCCATTTCGTAAAACGTCTTATTCGATTCCAGGGAGTAGAGGCAGGCGTTATCGTGGCGGAAAAGAATTGCATCCATAAAACATTTCGTGCTGCCCTGGCCATTCCAGGTTCCGATCTCAACAAAATTTATGAATTTTCTGATTTTTGATAGCTGATAAATTTTCTCTCCCAGAAATGTGTTTCTGTTGAGCTGGCCGCCCTTCCCTCGGGTAAGGACTTGTATAACCCCTTTAGCGGCCATGATCAGTCGAAGCGGGATGTTATTCACGATTTATCCCTGATGCCGTCATATGGCCTTTCTTCCTTCCGAAGTTGCCCCCGCAGCGCCCGCCTGATGAACCTTTCCGGCGCACCGAAAACCTTTCTCCACCCGGCATGGAAACGACCGGTGCTCCTGGGAGAGGCCGGCATATAGGGCTGACCGGGCGTGGAGACATGGTATGCGAAATGCGCCTGATCCACCGGCAGGATTTCACGGCGATGCACCCACACCTTCTGCTCCGGGGTCTGCTGTGGCGATAACCAGCCGCAATATACAACCCCGTCGGACATGAGAACCCGTCCCATATGCTTATAGAAGAGAAGAGAGATGATCATCTGGTCGTGGCGGTGCATCCTCTCCACAGAAGCGATATACTCCTCGACCAGAGCCACCGACAGGGCTTCTCTTAAAATCTCAAGCATCTTGCTTTCTTTACGAAACCCGATGAAGGTGCCTGCCAGGGTCATCTTTCCTTCCCGGAAGGAGGGCTCGACGCCGCAACCTCTGCACGCGTTGAAGGAGGCATTCTCTGTCAGGAGATGGTAAGTGGGAACGACAAAATACCCCATACTCGAGATGGCATTGAAGACTTCGTCAACTGGCTTCAGAAAAACGACCCCGCTGTCCACCCATAAAATTTCTTCAGCCGGCGCGTCATTCCAGCACCAGATCTTCCACGTAAAGTGTTTCCGCCAGTGAGGACAGAACTCCGGCACCTGAACGACCTCGACCCGATTCCTGTCAAGCTCCCGCAGGGTATCGGCATCCAGTCCGATATCATACACCCGCACACGTGGATGGCCGGGCCAGTTAAGATTCAGAGATCCCAGAAGAGCAAGGAGCGACTGACCGAATGCGGCGGACGCCGCCGTGATGATGAGCCGTTTTTCTTCCATTTACACCTTCGAAAATTTTGAAAAATTCTTACTGTGCCATTTCGACTGGAAGGAGAAATCTTTTAAGTTCCTCGCCATGACCGCGTCGCTTTTCCCGAACGCATTACTTCTTTGCCAGGCCATTCTCGCAAAATACGGGAATCTTTTCCCTGAAAAAATACCGCACATTGGGACCTTCCTTCCAGTGCGCATTCCCCAGTTCCCTGGGATGCCAGAGATGCAGCACCCTCGCGTCCGGAATGACCGAACGGCCGCTAAACCCAGCCATCACAAGGCGCAGGGCCATGTCCTGATCCTCTCCTCCCCAGCCGACATAGCTTGCATCATAGCCGTTCACGGCTTCTATGTCCTTCTTATAGATGGAAAAATGACCGCCGAAAGTCTGTTTTCGGGGACTTGTCAGTCCCAGTTTCCTCAAAAATCCATAACGGATAAATTCTCTGTGCTCTTTGATGACAGGTTCATCGGGCAGCTCCCGATACACCGCCTCCAGCAGTTCATCAGACACACCCTCGGCAAGAATCAGTTTCGCCTGTTCTTCCGACGTGTATTTGCAACGGCCGGCGGCAAAACACCCGGAGGCGGCAGCCTTGATGTGACTCCTGATCCCGCCGGAAAGGGCGACAAAGTCGGCATCCATGAAAACCAGATAATCACCGGTGGCATGACGTATGCCGTTATTGCGGGTCGCCGCGCGGCGAGGCCCTTCCCTCGGATGCCACGCATGGATAATCGGGAAATCATACCGGGGAACCAGGTCTTCGACCTGAGATACAGCATCCCTGTCCGATCCATCATCTGCGATAACCACTTCGTCGAAATCTTTTGAGGCGGTTTTCAGGGCATCGAGACAGAGGCGAAGAAAATCAACCCGCTCATAAAAACAAATAACGATGCTCGTTTTCATAAAGACAGCCTCATGAACGTTCTCTTCACCTTGTAAAGGGAGCGATACATCGATGTTCTGATGCTCCTCCGGTAAGCCGGGATGGTCTGGAATGCCTTAGCGGAATCCGCCACGGGCTCGGATGCGATCATTTTTGCAATGTGTGGAAACAGCTGATAGTCGTAAAGTATCCTCCTCCTTGCCTCTTCAAGGGCAGGCAGACGTTTTTCCCAGTCATCCTCTCTGATGGTGCGCCCGATAACATCCAGCGTTTTTTCCGGATCATTGATGTCAATCCTGATGAATGCATCGGGAGGAAAATACGCCTCAAGGTTGGTGCATCCGTAATAGAAGGGAACGGTCCATGTCAGAAAGCAATCCCCTATCTTTTCCGTCCAGTAGTCGGGACTGCTGCTGTTCTCTACAGCGAGGGAATACCGGTAGGGCGCCAGGCCTTCCCACTTGTCCTCAATATAACGGATAGCCCTTCCAAAGAGATCGATATCCAGGGATCGATCCGCCTGAAGAAATTTCAGAAAGGCCAGTCTCTTGATGTGACCGGGCAGGTCTTTAGCATGACCAACGATCCACGACAGCATTTTCGTTTTATCGGGTACAGAACAGCCAACAAGTTCATCGAAATTTCGATTGATATGCCACGGGATGGCCGGCTGGGAAACGATATATTGGGCATTCCGCTCCGGCACATGATGGGTATACACCCGTGAAAACACGTCGTGACCCTCTATCATCCAGTCGTTAAAGCCCTTCACGTAGGGCTCCTGCATAATGGCCCATATGTGATTCCCGGGACACCGGACGTTAACATCCGTCTCCATCCGGTTGTTCAGCATAATGAGGAAATCACACGCTTCCACCGGATCGGTCGTAAACCGGATGCCGTCCCATACACCCTTCTGGCCGGGTGTCTGACGCATCAGATCGGGCCAGTCCCAGTCTTTGACGATTCGTACAAGCATCATGGTAACCGTTTTCTCTCAAGGAACTCTTGAACCACCTTTTTGACTTGGTCCACCGTCAATTCTTCAAGACAACGACTCCATCCCCTATCATCACATCCTTTCTTATGACACGGCACACACGCCAACTCGGACAGAACGACCTTATGAATATCTCCCATC
Organism: Deltaproteobacteria bacterium; assembly: GCA_026388495.1. Taxonomy (GTDB): domain Bacteria; phylum Desulfobacterota; class Syntrophia; order Syntrophales; family UBA2185; genus JAPLJQ01. Next base: position 4,104 of record JAPLJQ010000571.1, read on the forward strand.
GGCGCCCAGTCATACCAATCCGAAGGACCGTAAATTGTTATCGTGGGAGTCCCGACTGCTGCTGCAATATGGGGCGCCGCGCTGTCAACGCCTATGTGTAGAGAACTTAGATGGAGTATGCCTGCAAGTTCTCCAAGCATCGTTTTACCAGCCAGATTAAAGACGGATCCTGTACATTTCCTCAACAGAGCATCAGCCCTCGTACGCTCCTCGTCAGTCCCCACGATTACTGTCGCTAAGTTATAGTTATTCCATAACCAGTTGATAATCTCCACCCATTTCTCATAATCCCACTCCTTGTATGCCCACCTTGAAAAAGGATTTAAACTAATGAACCGTGAAGTATCTGAAATCCCTTGAGAGAAGAGAATTTCTCTCGCACGCAATATCCTCGTTTCTGAAACACACAACCTTGGTGTAATATCAACCGTATCGACGCCTAATTCTCTAACAATGCGGAGAGATTGCTCAGATGCCCCTCGGACTTTTTTCCCTGGAGAATTAAATAAATGAGTAAAAAGCTTGTTCCGCCAAAATGGAACGTGTGCGTAAAATTGAGACACTCTTATCGGCGCCCCCGTCATGTAAGACATAATCGCACCTCTATCATCGGCCCTCATGTCAACAACCAACTCGAAATGCTCCCTCCGCAGATCCTTTATGAGCCGGACTTGCCCCAACACATCGAAAAAAATATTTCCCCCGTAGTGTTTGACCTCAAATATTTTATAGATGAAAGGCTCTTCCTTCAGGAGGTCTCCACTCCCTCCCCGCAAAAGTACTGAAAGACGAGCATCAGGACACCTTTCCTTGACAGCCCGTAACGTCGGTATCGTCCAGACCACGTCACCAATGTCACCAAGTTGAATGATGAGGATATTTTTCACATCATTGAGAATTTCATTTTTAGGTGTATGAACTGAACCCATAATAATGTGGGGACTCAAAAATATTTATTAAGCTTTAAGGTTTAAGAGATAATCTTTCTTGTTGCCTAACCGGATTTCAATAGCGGCAGGTAGACAGATACGCGATCATGGAACAAATTTCAAGAGTTATTGTTGTAATAATGCTTAATTTTCTTGATCTTAGCATGAATTAAGAATATAAAAATTAAAAAATCCCTTAAAATAACCGTCACTACAATAATCATGGCCATTGACAGGATTCAAATCAAACAAGGTCTGAAAGGAGGCCTTCGGAAGGGGTGGAGCGGGTTTATCTGGATCATGAAGATCCTCATTCCCGTCTCTTTGTTTACAGCTATCCTCTCGTGGACCGGATGGTTGAGCCACCTCGATTCCCTCCTTCAGCCCCTGATGAGTATCTTGAGTCTGCCGGCTATTGCTGCATTTCCCCTTCTAATCGGAATGCTTACGAATATTTATGCAGGCATCGCCGCCATGGCCGTCCTGCCCTTTTCTCATGACCAGATGACCCTGATGGCCATTTTTCTTCTCATTGCCCACAATCTGATTCAGGAAGGCATCGTCCAGGCCAAATCAGGCATTCACCCATTGAAAGCGACTCTGTTTCGTCTTGCCGCTGCCGTCTTCACGGTAATCGCCATCGCCCCCTTTTTCGATATAACCACAACGGTCATGGGAACATCGGACCTCTCTTTCGAAACACAGAAACCTTTTATCGACGCCATACAGGAGTGGGGTATGACGACCCTTGCCCTCAGTATCAAAATTTTCGTCATTATTATGAGTATTCTGACATTGCTTGAGGTTTTGAAGACCCTTGACCTGATTCATCCCATGGTCCGGCTTCTCAATCCTCTACTGAAGCTGATGGGACTGAATCAGAAGGTGGGTTTTCTATGGCTCACTGCTGTTGTTTTTGGAGTCGCTTACGGGGGGGCGGTGATCGTCGAGGAAGTCAAGTCAGGTCATCTGACAAAAGAAGAACTGGAAGAATTGCATCTTTCCATCGGCATCAATCACGCCCTGGTGGAAGATCCCAGCCTGTTTCTATCCCTGGGACTCAATCCCTTCTGGCTCTGGGTCCCGCGGATCATCGTTGCGATTCTGGCGGAACGCCTCCTCACCCTGTGGCGGATTATAAAGAGGTAATTCCGAAGAACGCTTTTTCAGAACCGCTATTCCATTTTCCAGGTGGT
>JAPLJQ010000168.1 GCA_026388495.1 Deltaproteobacteria bacterium
ACGTTTAATGAACTGACAAAAAAGGGCAATCTCATTCCGGTATATAAAGAGATCCTGGCCGATATGGAGACCCCGGTTTCCGCTTTGATGAAACTTGCCTCAAACGATCACGTCTTTCTGCTGGAAAGCGTTGAGGGCGGCGAAAAGTGGGGGCGTTACACCTTTCTCGGAACAGAACCGGCCATGATTTTTAAAATCCGGGGTGATGATGTTCTGATTCAGAAAGATAAAGAAACTCAGTGTTACAAGCACAACGGAAACCCCATGAAATTTCTGAAGGAGCTGTTACACAAGTACCGCCCCGTGGCTGTAGAGGGGTTACCGCGGTTTTATGGAGGCGCTGTGGGATTCCTCGGTTATGACATGGTGCGCTTTTTCGAAAAGGTCTCCACATCGAGCCATGATGATCTTAAGACGGATGATGCCGTTTTTCTGATAACAGACACGTTGGTTGTCTTTGACAATGTGAAACATACGATCAAGGTCGTTTCATGTGCCTCGACTGAAGGAGATGTCCCACACGAGACGGTTTATAACAACACCATTCAAAAAATTGACGGAATCATTGAGATATTGAAAGAGCCACATAGAAAACAAGAACAGCGTCGTCATGCAGATAAAATATCCAAATATCATTCTAACATGACACCTGAAGCCTTCGGAGACATGGTAAAACAGGCCAAGGAATACATCATGGCGGGTGATATAATCCAGGTCGTTTTATCCCAGAGGTTCCAAATAGATAACGGTTTGAATCCCTTCGACCTGTACAGGGCGCTTCGCTTTGTCAACCCTTCTCCTTATCTTTTTTTTCTAAAGTTTGAAGACATGTTCCTTATCGGCTCATCTCCCGAAGTCATGGTGCGTCTTGAAGAAGGGGCTGCAGAACTCAGGCCCATTGCCGGAACGAGAAAAAGAGGCAGGAACGAACAGGAAGACAGGCAGATGGCCGATGAACTGCTTCAGGATCCGAAAGAAAGAGCCGAACATGTCATGCTTGTCGATCTTGGAAGAAACGACCTGGGAAGAATTGCACAGATCGGAACGGTTCAGGTTAATCAGTTTATGATCGTCGAGAGATACTCCCACGTTATGCATCTTGTTTCCAATATACAAGCACAATTATCCCCTGGTAAAGATTGCTTCGACGTCCTGAAAGCGAGTTTTCCAGCAGGGACCCTTAGCGGAGCGCCAAAAGTCAGAGCCATGGAAATCATAGACGAATTTGAACCCACACGGAGAGGCCCATATGGAGGCGCCGTCGGATATTTCAGTTACACGGGAAACATGGACCTCTGCATCACCATCAGAACCATGCTTATCAAAGATGGAAAGATCTTTATACAGGTGGGTGCAGGCATCGTGGCGGATTCAGATCCTGATCGCGAGTACCAGGAAACGCTCAATAAGGTCGAGGGCATGATGCAGGCCATACGTCTTGCTACTTCAGAATTTGAAATTATGAAGATGAACTAAAGGAGATTAAGATGATTTTAATGATTGATAACTATGATTCCTTCACATACAACCTGGTACAGTATATTGGTCAGTTCGGTTGCGAGGTCCTGGTTCGAAGGAACGATGAGATTGCCCTCGATGAAATCGTGGCTGTAAATCCCGAGGCCATATTCCTCTCTCCCGGTCCCTGTACACCGAAAGAGGCGGGAATAACCGTCGATGTCATCCATACATTTTACCGGACCATACCTATCATGGGCGTTTGTCTCGGGCACCAGGCCATCGGATATGCCTTTGGCGGCAATGTCGTCAGGGCCGACAGGCTTATGCATGGAAAAACCTCTCCCATTCACAATGATGGAAAGACGATCTTCACGGGACTTCCCAATCCCTTCATTGCAGGGCGATATCATTCCCTTATTGTGGAAAAAAGCACTTTTCCCGCCTGTCTTGAAATCAGCGCTGAAACGGAAGAAGGTGAGATCATGGGTATCAGACACCGAAAATATCCTGTGGAGGGTATTCAGTTTCACCCCGAATCAATTCTGACACCAAATGGTAAGCGTATTATCAGGAACTTTCTGGAAATAATCGTAAAAAAGGAGCATGTGCAATGATTAAGGAAGCGATTAATAAAATAGTTGACCTGCATAATCTTCAGGAATCCGAGATGATGAACGTGATGGATGAAGTGATGGAAGGAAGGGCAACGCCGACCCAGATCGCGTCATTCATCACCGCCCTCCGGATGAAGGGTGAAACTGTCGATGAGGTAACGGGCGCCGCACGGATCATGAGAAAAAAAGCGACAAGAATCGACGCCCGTTCCTCCATTATCGTAGATACGTGCGGGACCGGTGGAGATAGAAAAAATACATTCAATATTTCTACGACGTCTGCTTTCGTCGTTGCTGCTGCCGGAATAACGGTTGCAAAACACGGAAATCGTGCCGTGTCAAGCGGCTGCGGAAGCGCTGATGTTCTGGAAGCACTGGGAGTCAATATCAGCGCTTCACCGGATATCGTGGAAGAATGCGTGCAGCAGATCGGAATCGGGTTTCTCTTTGCCCCAAAACTCCACGGGGCCATGAAGTATGCCATAGGCCCCAGAAGAGAGATCGGGATCAGGACTATTTTCAACATCCTCGGGCCTCTGACAAACCCGGCCGGCGCGACATCACAACTCATCGGCGTCTACGATCCGAAACTGACGGAAATGTTCGCTTACGTACTAAAAAACCTTGGAACCAGAAGGGCTTTTGTGGTGCACGGCTCTGACGGTCTCGACGAAGCAACCGTTACGGGTGAAACGCGGGTATCTGAATTGAAAGACGGCCTCGTCACGACTTACAACATAAACCCGATGGATTATTTTGA
>JAPLJQ010000540.1 GCA_026388495.1 Deltaproteobacteria bacterium
ATCGGATTGACCCGGCGCCGGATGTCCGTGAACGGCTTCCCGTCGCCTCTGACGAAAACATGATCCGCCGTCGCCGGATGGTTCTTTAGAACCTCCCGCGCCTGGTCGTTCAGGGGGATTTTCTGACTGACACCACCTTTGGGATCGCGGATCGTGATGAAGCCCCGGTCAAAATCGATATCCGACCATTTCAGCTTGAAAAGCTCCCCGCGCCTCATGCCTGTAAACAAGGCCATGCGCATGATGTTTGCCGCTTCGATGTCTGTTGATTCGGTTATGGCTTTCAGCAGGTTTTTTAACTGACCTGGCGTCAAATCCTCTGTTGTGCGGTTATCCACCTTCACGGCGTCTATGGAGAAAGGCAATTCTCGGCAAAGTTGCCTTTTCGCCCCGAAATGAATGATCCGTTTCAGTAGCCCCAGGACGTGCCGAACGGTCTGAGGCTTCAGCGTTTTTGAGAGGTTGACGCGCAATCGGTCAACGTCAAGGCGGATGATCTCATGGGGTTCCTTGCCCCCCAGGGGTGGCTTAATGTGCTTCTGGAAGCGGCTCTTGTCGGTTTTAATGGCTTTGGAGTCTGGCTTATTTTTTTCGTATTCATCCCAAAGGCGGGAGAGTGTCCACTTTCCGGCCTCTTCAAGCTTCGCTGCCTTTTCCGCCTCGCGCTTTTCTTTCCTGGATTCTCGCCGCCCCTCGATCCGATCCGCCCGGACCCGTGCCGCCTTCGCCGGCGTCATGTCGTCGGCATATTGTCGGCCCACTTTCTCTTCACAGACCTTTCCAGCTTTCTTGAAAACGATGTAGAAAACCCGCTCCGTTCCCTTGCCGCCGATCCTGATCGCTTCACGGTAAAAAACGCCCGGATATTCTGTCTTGATTCTTTTCATGATCCCCCCTATAATCGCACCCCAGGTTGAAAATGGACAAAAGCCGGAGACCAAAAACACCAAGCCGGAGGCAATTTTTCCAACCCTATTTCCAACCTTCAAGACCAATATACTGGTATTTTGAAGTATGTCAAGAAAAAAGATAAGACGGCAAACTATTGAAATTCAATGAATTAAAAAACGAAAAGGTAAATCATGGTAAAATGGCTGTCCCGGCCTGTCACGCCGGAGGCCGTGGGTTCAAGTCCCATCGACCCCGCCAATCGCCAAAAGGGGGTTGACCAACCATGGTCAACCCCCTTTTGGCGATTGTGAACGGCAACTCTTGAAGCCTACTCGACAATAGGGCTTGGGGAAAGGGACAATCCGTGGGATATCGCAAAATGACATTTTATAAAACGCATTGGAAACCGTTTTCGAGTTTGGCGATGGCCCTCCTGTCCGGCCTTCTTCTGTTTCTCTCCTTTCCGAAGTTCGGAAGCGGCATCCTGGCGTGGGTGGCGCTGGTTCCCCTTTTCTATGCCCTGCGGGATGCAAAACCCTGGGAGGGGTTTAAAACCGGTTTTCTCACCGGTCTGATCGCCCACGTGGGAATCCTCTACTGGATTTCCTATGTCGTGGTGCAATATGGCTATCTTCCCGTTTATGCAGGGATTGCGGCTGTGCTGCTCCTTGCCGCATACCTGAGCCTCTACACGGCATGTTTTGCCATGGGGGTTGTTTTCCTGCGGGCAAGAGGAAACGCTGTTTTTCTGTCGGCCCCCCTGTTGTGGACCGCCCTCGAATTTGCCCGTTCTCATCTTCTGACCGGTTTCCCCTGGGAAAATCTGGCCTATTCCCAGTATCTCTACGGTAACATCATTCAGATTGCCGATATCACCGGCACTTACGGAATCACATTCACGATCGTTCTGATCAATACGGATCTGTACAATGTTCTAACGGCACAATTCCGGAGGGGAAGATATCCGGCAGCGGAGATCGCGACCGCGTGCGCCATATTGGCGGTCATCTATGGATACGGTCATTTTCGCACGGCAGAAATTCACGAATCGTTGAAGAAGGCGTCCACCGTAGAGGTGGCCCTCGTTCAGGGGAATATCGATCAGAATATCAAATGGGACGCATGCTACCAGTCGGAAACACTGGGTATATACCGAACCCTCTGCCTGCGTGCCATCCCTGCACAGGGCGGACTCATCGTCTTGCCGGAAACGGCGGCGCCCTTCTATTTTGAACACCCCGGTCCGCTGCGGGAGGCGGTGTTTGATCTGGCCCGGATATCCGGTCGTCCGCTGCTCTTCGGCAGTCCGAGTTATGAAGAGGAAAACGGGATGGTGTCCTTTATGAACAGCGCGTACCTGCTCCGATCCGATGGGGCGGTTGCAGGCCGGTATGACAAGGTGCATCTGGTCCCTAACGGGGAGTATGTCCCTCTGAGGAAAAT
>JAPLJQ010000264.1 GCA_026388495.1 Deltaproteobacteria bacterium
TCAGCCATTCCCTGGATTCCGGGTCAAGCCCGGAATGACAGAAAGGGGATTTTTCAAGGGTCTTAATTCAATACCTTGAAATCCTTTGGCATTCTGGTCAGGACTTCACACCCCTCTTCCTTCACCAGGACCATGTCCTCGATTCGTATCCCCCAGAGGTTCGGAATATAGACACCCGGTTCTATGGTCACAACCATGCCCGTCTCCAATACATGCTCCGATGTGCTCGCGATCCGCGGCGCCTCATGAACATCGAGGCCCACGCCATGACCCGTAGCATGTGAAAAATATTTTCCCAGGGTTTTATTCTCAATAAAGGATCTTGCCGCACGGTCAACCTCCCTGCATAACACACCGGGCTTCACCGCCTCCAGGGCCCGGTCATGGGCCTCCTTGACCACGGCATACACTTCCTTCTGCCTGTCCTGGCCATTCCCGATGACGAACGTCCAGGTCTCATCAGAATGGTATCCCTGAAACACGGCGCCGCAATCAATCATCACCACATCCCCCTTCTCAATCCTGCGCGATCCCGGTTTGGCATGGGGCAGTGACGAATTGGCGCCGGAGGCCACGATGGTGGGAAAGGCAATCTGTTCCGCTCCGAACCGCCCCATCCTGAATTCCAGTTCCAGGGCAATGTCCTTCTCCATCATCCCCGGCTTGATCAGCTCTTGCACAGCCGTCATGGCCTGAAAAGAGATATCGGACGACTTCTTCATGTGGGCAATTTCCATCTCGTCCTTAACCGTTCTGATGGCACTGATTTCACTGGAAAGGGGTACGAGCGCCAGACCTTTCATTTTTTCTTTCAGTTTTAAATAAGTCTGCACATTCATCGCCGCCGGTTCAAAACCTATGGATTTCAAGCCACTGCCCGTAAGAATGGTTTCGATCCCATCGACCTTTTCCCGGTACTCAAAAACCTCCGCATCCTCGACTTCTCTCTTTGCCTGATTCGTATAGCGGCCGTCAACCATGAGGATCTGTTCTTTACGTCCAATCAGCAAGGCGCCGTCACTGCCCGTAAAACCCGTCAGGTAGCGAATGTTTTTCATGTCCCAAAAAAGGATTGCGTCCACATGAAAACGGGCAAGTCCCGACCGGATCCGCAAGATCCTCTTTGAAGAGACCATGGCGTCAGGGAGCATAAGAATGTATCCTGTCAATATTTTTTAACCAATGGGTCAGTTCCTGAACCACCTCCTCATTGTGCTTTTTGTTTCTCAACATGGTGTTGACATCATCGAGCTTCCGGGCTGCCACATGATTATCCGAATCAATGTTCAGAATTTCACTGAGGACATCCGCCGCCATCTGGAGATAGCCCTGCTTGATGTAAAGATCCGCGAGGGTTACCGTATAGAAATCAGGGGCTATCCGGCTTACTTCTTCATAATGTTCCTCTTCCATTTCATGGGATGGTTCATACGGATCATATGTAAGTGTCGGAATTTTCAGGGATAATTTTTGGGCATCTTTCGATTCGGGGTTCATGGCTATGAACTTCCTGTAAAACCTGATCGCCTCGGTGGTTAAACCGCCTTCCAGACAGATATCTCCCATGACCATGAAGCTTTTCGACAGCCGTAATATCTTATCCTCAACACGCCCAAGAAGTTCCTCGACCTGCTCAAGCTTTCCCATCTTCGTCAGGGCATGGCAGCTTACAATATTTGCATCGGCATCCATAGGGTGCAGTTTGAGCCACGCCTACGCAAGATCAATACGCCTGGGCGGATGAAAGAAATGCTGCTTTTTCCTTCAAGTCATTGTCATGCATATCATCTTGTCATTTAAAGGTTTTTGGCGATTATGCAACGGGAAAATACCAGCCATTGAGAGCTGTAACACAGCACCTGTGGCGTGTCAAGCAGGAAATAGGGTGAATTTTTCCACAAATGATGGTTTCGTAAACAGTCAAAAGTCCTGTCACTCCCGGGAAGGCGTGAGTCCAGATCTATTTAATATTACTGGATTCCCGCCTTTGAGACTGTGTCGTAATTCTCTTTTTTGTCATTTCGAGTGAAACGAGAAATCTTAATGGCTAATAATATTAATATGTTAAGATTCCTCACATTCGTTCGGAATGACATTTTCCCCTATTGTGACACAGTCTTTTTGCGGGAATGACAAATTGAGGCGAAATACGACTTTTTACGAGGTCGTCAAGGATGACGCGTTAATCCAAAAAACAAGTTCTATTATTCTCCCAAGAATATACTTGACAAACTTAACGTATTCCTTTTAGCTATAAAGCAAATAAATTCTTGATCTTATTGAATGACCGCACCCCTTGAAACCTGATGATAGGGAAGTCATGAACAGACGAATAACTTAAACCCCGTGTCTCACCGAAGAGAGCGGGGTTTTTTGTTTATCATCCGCCGGACTAACCGCCATGCCCAGGCGCGGGCACAACGAAGGATGA
>JAPLJQ010000303.1 GCA_026388495.1 Deltaproteobacteria bacterium
GCCCAGGTCAACGAAGCCTTGCTGGGACAGGCCCGAGCGTCCGACTACCCTCAGATGGTCGTCAAATCGAGTTACACGAGTTACAATTCCGTCACGAAGTTCGGCGAGCCCAACACCCCCCTCACACAATACGGTTACAACTATAGTGGCAACAATATAGGCGTACAGCAGAAAATTTATGACTTCGGAAAGCGGGAGGCGAACGTCGACGTGGCCCGGTTGAACATGCTGTCCGCGCAGTCCGATACGGCCAGCCAGATCACGACGGTCGCAAATAACGTCAAATCGGCCTATTACAATGTGCTCCGGGCGAATCGCACACGGGACGTAAACGTGGAGTCGCGGGATCAGTACCGGCAACAGTTGGAGCAGGCGAAACTCTTTTTCGAAGCGGGGAAGAAACCAAAGTACGATGTCACGACGGCGGACGTCAATTTAAGCAACGCCGAAGTCAACCTGATCAATGCGGAAAATGACCTTGATAATGCGTGGGTGGCTCTGAACAATGCCATGGGTTATGACGGGTCTGCAAAATATACGATTCAGGACACACTGACTCCGGAGCCCTATCAGATCACGGAACAGGAAGCCCTGGATCATGCTTATAAAAACCGGCAGGATTTGAAATCTCTCCTTACCCAGAAGGCTTCGGCGGAAAAAGCCGTCGAAGCGGCGAAAAAAGATTATTTCCCGTCTCTCGACGCATCCGCCGGCTATGATTTTGCGGGAAGCCAGACTCCTCTGTCTCAAGGCTGGAATGCCGGGGTAACCCTGTCGTGGAACCTCTTCAAAGGCATGTCCACAAAAAAAGCGATCGAAAAGGAGACGGCCAATCTCAAGGTGACGGAGGCAAAGATCGCAACCCTGAAGCTTTCGATCCAGCAGGACATCAAGAAGGCCTTTCTGGAGCTCAGGAAGGCGATAAAAACGATCGCCAATGCGGAAATCCAGGTGAAACAGGCAACGGAAAATCTCGAACTGGCAAACCTGAGATACCGGGCAGGTCTGGGAACGCCCCTCGACGTGATGAACGCCGCCGTCTCTTACAGCAACGCAAAGTTGACACAGATCGCCGCCGTCTATCAATATATTGTATCCAAAGCAAACATTGAGAAAGCCATGGGGAACAGATGATAACAGGGGATTCAAAGAAGGAAAAGGGTCGGGTTCATGATTTGACGGCGTATCTCCAGATAGGTTGCCGTTTTCGGGGCATATTTTTTTTCTGTCTGTTTTACATGTTGATCGGGAGCGTCCCTGCGGGATGCAATAAAGAAACGCCGGAGCATGCCTTTCCACCGGCGACGGTTTTGGTCGCAAAGGCCGTTCAGAAGGACATGCCCGTCGTCATCAATGCCATCGGGACGGTGGAAGCGCACAAGTCCGTAAGCATTTACGCCCGTGTCGGCGGTCAGCCCCTTCAGGCCCACTTTAAAGAGGGACAGGATGTTCGTCACGGTCAGATGCTCTTTACCGTCGATCCGGCGACTTACCGGGAAAAACTCCGTCAGGCCGAAGGGGCGCTTGAAAAAAACCTTGCCCAGATGAAATATAACGACCAGGAAGCGAAAAGATATGCCTTTCTTTTTGAAAAGGGGGCCGTTTCGAAGTCGGAAGCCGAGAAGTACAGGACCGATGCAGCCGCCTATGAATCTGCCGTCAA
>JAPLJQ010000453.1 GCA_026388495.1 Deltaproteobacteria bacterium
GATGATATGGGGGGTCTCTTCCACTTTTATCCACAAACTGATCCATCCGAGGAACCAAAAGCGGGCAAATACCTCGCATGCAAATCAAGGGTGTACTCATTTATTCATTAATGATATCAATAAGTTAAGTAATATCGCGCGGCGATATCGCGTCTTGTATACGGTGACGCCTGAGAACAATAGGGACAAATGGGAGGGGCGCAACGTAAGAACAGTTTGAGAGCTTTAAGCTGGCAATATTGTCATTTCGACTGAAAGGAGAAATCTTAACATACATAAAATCATTAAGATTTCTCGTCACTAACGCTCCTCGAAATGACAAAATTCAAAGCTCTCAGTTTGAATAATTTTACAGGTATTTTAAAATTTTTATGCAAATTACCGCCTTCATCAAAAGACATTTTGTGCCCCACCTTTCTCTCAAATCAAGGACATTCATTTTTTGCCCATTGAGAGATAGATTATGCCGCCCTGATTCTAACGCGGGATTCTATGCCCGGCCAGCTTGTTCGTCTGGCAACACGTAAATCATAATCCGTTTGCAGATTCAGCCAGATCTCAGGAGACACACTGAAGTATTTTCCAAGGCGCAACGCTGTGTCTGCGGTTATGGCCCGCTTGCCACTGACAATCTCGCTAATCCGGCCAGGCGGCACATCAATATCCCTGGCCAGTTGATTGATGCTCAAGCCCAAAGGTTTCATGAATTCCTCAAAGAGAATCTCGCCGGGCGGAATGAGATCGAGTTTTTCTGTTTTTTTATTCATATCATACTCCTAATGGTAATCGGTAATTTCCACATCAAAGGCGTTGCCATCTTGCCATTTGAAGCAGATGCGCCATTGATCGTTTATACGGATACTATATTGTCCTTTTCTGTCTCCTTTGAGAGATTCCAAACGGTTGCCGGGAGGCTGTGACAGATCCTGGAATGTCCGCACACTATGGAGATATAAGAGTTTACGTCTCGCCTGCCGTTCAATGGATTGGTAACGACGCACAGGTATGTCGTTGAACAGCGTCTCCGTTTCTCTGCAAGAAAAGGATTTAATCATAGATTGATGCTATTACGTATCACATAATATGTCAAGCGGAATGATTAACATACATAGAACCGTCTTTTTACTGGTTTGCGGCTTTATGAAGACGTCATTGAAGTTTCCAAAATTCATAATAAACTGATTGACCACATGTATCAGAAGTGTTACACCTCAGTCGGAAGGAGAACTTGATATGCCTGCAAAAAATCCGAGAATAAATATCGTAGTGGAAAAACCGCTATACAGTGTAATTCAAGGCCTTGCAGAAGCAGATGGTCTTTCGATGTCAACGATGGCACGTGATTTAATAAAAGAAGCATTGGAATTGAGAGAAGATGTGGCGCTTTCCGTATTTGCCGAGGAAAGAGAAAAGACATTCGATAAGGATAAGGCATTGAAACATGAGCAGGTATGGGAATAAAATGGCGTTTGTTTTACGCTATCATCCCGACGTTAAAAGTGAGGATCTGCCTTTACTTGATTCGAAAGCAAAGCAAAGAATTAGACGGGCCATTGAGGACAGATTGATGTCTGCACCTCACCATTATGGAGAACCTTTAAGAAAAACGCTTAGAGGCTACTGGAAGCTGAGAGGGGGAGACTACAGGGTGGTTTTCAGGATCGAAGGAATGGAGATACTGGTTTTGGGTATCTGTCACAGAAAGAATATTTATAAGAAAATCACCACGAGACTTCCCTAATCGTTGGACAAATAAGGCAATGCAAAAACTGTTTCTGTTTGATTTTGACGGCGTCATCGTTGATTCCCTGGAGGTGTATGAGCGCAGGGTGAAGCTGTGTCTGGAGAACATCGGGAAACCCGTTGTTCAAAACCGCGCTGATTTTCTGGCCCTCTTTGAAGACAATTTTTATGAGGCCATCGTGAGAAAGGGAATCGATCTTGCGGAATTCATGAAAGCATCGAACGCCATGCCGACGGACGGTGACTATGATCAGATGTTGCCTTTTGCTCCTGTTTTTCCTGTCTTGGCAGAACTCAAAAAAGATAACGTTCTTGCGATCATTTCCTCAAACGTGTCGAACGTCATTCATGCCGTTCTGTCACGGTATCAATTTAACGGATGCTTCCGGGATGTTTTTGGCTCCGATTTCGGCTACAGCAAGAAGGAAAAAATTCTCCATGCCATGACTGTTTTTCATATAGAGAAGGACAAAACCTACTACATCGGGGACACCGCCGGGGACATCAAGGAGGCCCGCCTGGCCGGGGTCAGAACGGTTGCCGTGACGTGGGGCTGGCATGCCAGAGAGATGCTTGAGAAGGTTAAACCTGATTATCTGATTGAAATACCTGATGATTTGCTGGATTTAAAATAGGGCGCTCCCTGTTTTAAAATACAAATGGATAGACTGGATTAGTGGCGCAGATTATTGAACGCAGGTGGAAACATGAACACTCTTTTTCCGGATAAAGGGGGTATTTGTGTCTTCCTGTATTCCACAAATCGGCAAGCGCAAGACTTCAACTCGTAATCATTGATGTTCTTTCCAAAATATGTGATACAGATAACGGGTTCTGTGAGGGGCTGGAGCCAACTGATAATGGTTGAAATCTTGTGGCACCGCTGGGAACCATGTCGTTTAAAGGAGAAAAAACATCAGCCTGTGGTTTCGGGATAAACCGCTCTACTCGGCTCAAAAACAACAACAAGGGAAAAACCATTAAATGGGACCATATATGGAACAGTTCTTTTCCCCTGATCAGAAAGACCTCTTTTGTACGGATCTTCCCACCAGGCCGCTGTCGGGAGATGTAAAAATTCTGATAACCGGCGCCTCCGGTTACATAGGGGGGAGGCTCATCCATGAACTGCGTGCGCGGGGCTATCAGGTGCGGATGATGGTGCGAGATAATGCCTTTCAGTACCAAAGCCTCTGGCCGGACGCCGAGGTGGTCATTGCCGATGCCCTTAAATATGAAACTCTGGGAACTGCACTCAATGGCATACACACGGCCTTTTATCTGATACATTCTCTGCTCCTTGGACCGCAGGGTTTTCATGATGCTGACAGCCATGCTGCACATAATTTCATGCGGGCTGCCGAGGAAAACAACGTAAAACGAATCATCTATCTCGGAGGATTGGGAGACGTTACCACAAAACTTTCCGACCACCTGTACAGCAGGATTCATGTGGCGGATGAACTCAAAAAAGGGACTGTCCCGGTCACCGTCCTCAGGGCTGCAATCATCATTGGATCAGGAAGCGCCTCCTATGAAATAATCAAGCACATCGTAAAAAAGATTGCCGTCATTAATGTACCCAGGTGGGCCAACACCCGTTGCCAACCGATTGCCATCCGCGATGTTATCAAGTACCTGGTCGGATGTCTGGAGACGCCGACAACATCGGGTAAATCATTCGACATCGGTGGAAAAAATATTTTAACCTACCGGCAGATGATGGAAATGTTTGCTGTAGTAATGAGCAAAAACCGAATATTTGCCAGTCTTCCATTTTCCAACCTGCGCTTCTACTCATATATTGCAAGCCTGATTACCCCTGTTCCGGCCCCGATTATCCATTCTCTCATTGAAGGATTAAAAAATGAAGTAATCTGTCAGAATGATTCGATCAGGGAAATTATCCCCTTTGAAACTTTAACTTACAGGGAGGCGGTAGAACGGGCTCTGCTGAGGGAAGAACAGGACAAAGTATACACAAGATGGTCCGATGCATATCCAAAGAACCACAGCCTTGCCCTGAAACTCCATGAACTTGGGAAACTTCCCTATTACACTGCATCGTATTCGATCATCACAGAAAAAAGCGCATCAGCGCTGTTTGAAGCTTTATGCGGGGTTGGCGGTAAGGAAGGCTGGTTCCAAGGCAACTGGATGTGGTGGCTCAGAGGGATGGTCGACAGGTTGCTCCTGGGAGTCGGTTCACAGCGGGGACGACGCAGCGACGCAAGTCTGAAAATAAACGATGTCATTGACTTCTGGCGTGTTGAAGACATCAGGAAAAACCAGAGACTTTTGCTCCGGGCGGAAATGAAACTGCCTGGACGTGGATGGCTTGAATTCATGATAATGCCGCAGGATGACGGTAAAAACAAGCTGTCGATCACGGCATATTACGATACGGATACGTTAGCAGGAATGTTATACTGGTACGTTTTCCTTCCGCTTCATAATATAATTTTTAACAGCCTGATAAAGCAGATTGAACAAAGAAGTCTATACAGCGACAGATCGGAAAGGCAAGAATATCTTTGATGCGCCATCGACTGCCCCTCATTGCGGTGACTTTCACGTCTGTTTTGTGCATTGCGATCAGTATCTTTTCTCTCAAATCAGGGCAGTTCATCGTCTTCCAGAATTTCTTTTATATCCCCATCATCATTGCCTGCTATTATTATAAAAAACAGGGGTTTGCCATTTCTGTTGCCCTGTCGTGCATCTACTTCTTTCTCATCATTGCATTTACAAGCGATCCGATGATTATCCGGGATGCTGTAACCCGTGTTATTCTATTTATCCTTATTGCCGCGGTTATCACAGCCTTGTCCATAGCCCGTGCGCGGGCTGAGGAAGCGCTGCGGGAGAGCGAGGAAAGTAACAGCCTATTGCTTCAAGCAGCCGGAGATGGAATATTCGGGGTGAATAACACCGGGCATGTGACCTTCGTCAACCCTGCCGC
>JAPLJQ010000101.1 GCA_026388495.1 Deltaproteobacteria bacterium
CCGCCTGCGAGACTGTGTCGTAATTCTCTTTTTGTCATTTCGAGCAACGCGAGAAATCTAAATAGTAAATAATATTCGATCATTAAGATTCCTCACATTCGTTCGGAATGACATTTCTTCCTGTTGTGACACAGTCTCTGTGCGGTGACGACAGAAGCGGGGATGGGCGGTTTCACCCGTCCGGCACTTTTGGTTCATAGATGCAAAAGGGTTCCTCGGCAAGGTAATCTCCCGTCACTTCATAAGCCCGCGCCCGGCACCCGCCGCATACCCGGATGAACTCACAATGGCCGCACTTTCCTTTGTATGTATTCAAATCTCTCAGTTCTTTCAATATAAGAGAATGCTTCCAGATATAGGCGAATGTTTTTTCTTTGATCTGGCCGCAGTCCAGTTCCAGATAGCCGCAGGGCTGCACCTGTCCCGTATGGGATATGAAACAGAAGGAGCTTCCTCCCAGACAACCACGCGTCATGGCGTGGAGGGGACTTTCCGCACGTTCAACCCCCGATCCCCTACCCCTGACCCCCGATCCCTGATCCTTGCCCCTTTGGTGCAATATCCGGTAGTAGTGAGGCGCACAGGTGGCCTTCAGTTGAATGGGGCAATGGAGGCTTTCTTCATAGAACCAGTTCAGCGTTTTCTCATAGTCTCCCGGAGATATGGCCTGATCGGACATCTCTTTGCCCCGTCCCGTAGGAACGAGGAGAAAGATATGGTGGGCGGCGGCTCCGATTGTGACCGCCAGATTCTTGATGTCGGCCAGCTGATCCAGATTCATTCGGGTGATGGTGGTGTTGATCTGAAACTCCAGCCCGGCCTTCTTCATCGCCTCGATTCCGGCCAGAGCCCCTTCAAAGGCGCCGGGTACATTGCGGAAAGCGTCATGGTGTGTTGCGTCTTTACCGTCGATACTGACACTGACCCGCTTGATTCCCGATTTCAGCATCTTTGCGGCCGTTTGCTCCGTCACCAGCGTTCCGTTGGTGGCCAGAACCATGCGAAGCCCCAGGCTGTCGCCATAAGCGGCAATCTCAAAGATGTCAGTGCGCAGGAGGGGTTCTCCTCCCGTGAGGATAACGACCGGCCGGCTGACTGCAGCAATGTCGTCCAGAAGCTTCAGGCAGCGGTCTGTGCTCAGTTCACCCTCATAGGGGCCGTGCAGGGACGAGGCCCGACAGTGACGGCAGGCAAGATTGCAACTCCGGGTGACTTCCCAGGCAACCATCCGTAGAATATCAGGTAAAACAGGCAGTTGTTTCTTTTTCATAAAAGATAGTTGACGAACCCGCAAAAAGTCGTCATTCCAAAGAAAATAGGCTTTTATTGTCATTCCGTGCTTGACACGGAATCCAGCATTATTTCTATTCCTGGATTCCCGTTTTCACGGGAATGACGGTTTTAGTAAACTATTTCCGCAGTATTTCCGCCGCTTCCGGTGCAAAATAGGTAATAATGATATCCGCACCCGCCCGCTTAATCGAAGTAAGCGATTCCATCATCGCTTTTTCTCCGTCGAGCCAGCCCAGGTTGGCCGCAGCCTTGATCATGGCGAATTCTCCGCTGACATTATACGCCGCGATGGGCAAATCAAATTCTTCCCTCGCCCGAGAGATAATATCGAGGTAGGGGAGGGCGGGTTTCACCATAATGATATCAGCGCCTTCTTCCACATCGAGTGTAATTTCCCGGATGGCCTCGTCCCCGTTGGCGGGGTCCATCTGATAGGTCTTCCGGTCTCCGAATTTCGGGGCGCTTTCCGCAGCCTCACGGAAAGGTCCATAAAAGGAGGAGGCGTATTTGGCGGAATAGGCCATAATGGGCAGGTTTTCGTATTCCGCATCATCGAGGGCTTCCCGGATTGCTCCGACCTGGCCGTCCATCATGGCCGAAGGGGCAACCATATCCACCCCTGCCTTTGCGTGAGATACGGCGGTTTCTCCCAGGACCTCAAGGGTGGTATCGTTATCCACGTCTCCCTTTTCGATCATTCCGCAGTGACCGTGGCTGGTGTATTCGCAGAGGCACACGTCGGTGATCACCAGGATGTCGGGCACCTTGTCCTTGATCCTTTTTGCGGCCTGCTGAATGATGCCGTCCTTGATAAAAGCGCCGGAGGCCGTTTCATCCTTCTTTTCGGGAATTCCGAAGAGGAGAACGGCGGGTATCCCCAGATCGTTTGCCCTCTGCACCTCTTTGACGAGATGATCCACGGACATCTGAAAATGCCCCGGCATGGAGTTTATCGGTTTCTTTACCCCTTTTCCGGGAACCGCAAAAAGGGGA
>JAPLJQ010000498.1 GCA_026388495.1 Deltaproteobacteria bacterium
ACCAAGATCTATGACTGTAGCAAGACAAAGATTACTCCCGCAATTTTTATCAATGCCGAAAGTCATCCCGTGGATAAAGACGGCAATTCGCTGCTCCCTCTGACTTTGCCAGACTTAAAAAAACAGGCTGCTACTGTTGGCGTCGGGTTGGAGACGGGCGAGGCTACGGTAAAAGCCAAGGTCCGCCGAGCGCTCGTCGAGCGTTCGGAAGCCTTCGTATTCAAAGAAACCAATATCCCGGTTGGGAAGAACGATTCCCAGACCCTCTGGACGCAGATCCTCAAGCACCTTCCAATGTGCGCCCTGTTTGTTTCAGACCGGTCCAGCACCGAAAAGGACAGGGAAGCCCAGACGCCAATGGGCGTCGCCGTAGAAGCTGCGTTGAGCGAGGTGCAAGCCGACCTCGACCGGCTATCCGAGCATGTAGAGAAGCGAGTCCAAGACGTGGCGGACCGGACTTTGGCCAAGCTCAATGATATGAACGCGGAGCTGGCGTCTCAGCTAACCGCATCGCTCAAGGACAAACCGAAGTGGAAGGACATATTCAAGTACACGCTCAACAGCGACGAGGGCGTGCCAATGGACAAGAGGGGTTCGGGAGTACGCCGCCTGGTGCTTTTGAACTTCTTCCGCGCCGAAGCCGAGCGGAAGGCAAATAGTGAGGGACACCGGCCGATCATTTACGCGATCGAGGAGCCGGAAACATCCCAGCACCCCGACCACCAGAAAATGCTGATGCGCGCCTTGCTTGAAATCAGTCGCACCGGCGGGCAGGTTCTTATCACCACTCATGCCCCTGGACTGGCGGGAGAAGTGCCGGTCGAAAACCTGCGTTTTATCGACTGTGACAAGAAAGGAATACGAATCGTTCGGAGTTCCAAAACGGAGGATCCTTTGGCTTTGTTTACCTCCCTCGCGGAGCGGCTCGGGATGCTTCCAGACAACAATGTACGGGTCCTCGTTTGCGTGGAGGGCAAGAACGACGTACGTTTTTTAAGTCACGTGAGTCATACAATCCACCTGGCTTACCCAAGCCTCCCTGATCTCAGTTCGGACCCACGATTTGTCTTGATTCCGATGAACGGAGCTAATTTACGGGACATTGTGAACCTGCATCTCTTCAAAAACTTTCGGAAGCCCGAATTCCACATCTACGACCGCGATGAAGGCGGCACTTACGCCGCCCAAGAGGCAGAGGTCAATGCACGGGGAGATGGTTCAATGGCCTTGCAGACCCGAAAGCGTTATATGGAGAGCTACATCCATCCCGCTGCAATTGCGCGAGTCAAACAGGTGGATGTGGAAGTGGGCGACGAAGACGATTACATCTCCCGATTGGGAAGCGTGCTAGGAGTGAAAAAACAGGAAGCGAAAGCCATCCTCGCCGATGAGGTGGCGCCTGCCATGACTATGGAGGAAATCGACGAAAGAGACGGTAACCGGGAGATACGCGGATGGCTATCTAAATTAGCGGAAATGGCCAACAGATGAACTCAATAATTGGAGAACTCCATTGTGGGTTTGTGGCAAAACGATGGGAAAATGACTTGCCTTTTGTCAGAAAAAATGGTTTATATTTCTGACAAAAATGAATGGTAACATGCCATGCAAAGCATTGATTCAAAG
This sequence comes from Deltaproteobacteria bacterium, assembly GCA_026388495.1. Taxonomy (GTDB): domain Bacteria; phylum Desulfobacterota; class Syntrophia; order Syntrophales; family UBA2185; genus JAPLJQ01. The sequence continues at coordinate 1,627 of JAPLJQ010000498.1, forward strand.
ATACTTAGCAGGATTTATGGGTCCGGCAAGGGTGCCGTCTTTACATCAGGTCGTTTTCTGGACATTGGCAGCCGCGACGCCGTTGACAAGGCATTGTCGCGTCTGGTCCAGAAAGGCACCATCCGCCGGCTGGCCCGCGGCCTCTATGATTATCCGGAGCATCATCCGGTTATGGGCATTCTGGCGCCGAGTCCTGATGCGATTGCCTGGGCTCTGGCCGGGAAACAGGGAATCCGCCTCCAACCTTCCGGGGCGTATGCGGCCAATCGGCTGGGTTTGTCCACCCAAGTGCCTGCCAGGATTGTCTATCTTACCGACGGGCCCTCCCGCACAGTGCGAGTGGGTAACCAAGAGATTCGTCTCCAGCGAACGACGCCACGGAACATGGGTCCGGCCGGCCGTATCAGCGGATTGGTGATCCAGGCGCTGCGGCACCTGGGCCAAAAGCACGTGGGCGATGCCGTTATCCAAACCCTGCAACGCAAACTGAGTGATCAAGACAAGAAGCGGCTGATCAAGGACATCGCATACGCACCCGCGTGGGTGGGCAAGCATCTGTGGGAGATTGCCCGGGGAAAGGCCTGAATCATGGATCAATTTGTTCGGCTATCCGGCGATGAGCGTCGTCTTTACTTTGTGCAAACCGCAGAGCGAATGCAACTCAGTCCGCAGATCATCGAGAAGGATTTTTGGGTATGTTGGACGCTGCGTGAGCTGTTTGCCCTGCCGGACATCGGGAGCATGCTCATTTTCAAAGGAGGCACCTCGCTGTCCAAGGCATACAGGTTGATCGAACGCTTTTCGGAGGATGTTGACGTATCGATGGACCGGGCCGGTCTCGGTTTTGACGACGAGGCCTCCGATCCGGAGGCGGTCATCAGCGGCAAGGAGAGGAGGCGTCGGATCGATCGGATCAAAGAAGCCTGCCAAGAAAAGATCGTCGATGAACTAAGGCCGATGATGTTCAAAACCATCGAGGCCGCTCTCGGGAATGCGCAGGGTTGGTTGTTGACGGTGGATGAAGATGATCCCGACCGTCAGACCCTCCTTTACGCCTATCCGTCAAGCTTGCCGGAAACGACCGGCGCATATATCAGACCCGCCGTGAAGATTGAAATGGGGGCGCGCTCCGATCATTGGCCCAGTGAACAAGTCCGAATTGCGCCCTATGTGGCCGAACAGTTTCCGGTGGCCTTTGAAACAACGGACTTCATCGTCAAGGTGCTTGCCGCGGAACGGACGTTCTGGGAAAAGGCGACATTGCTCCATGCGGAATATCATCGTCCGCCGGACAAAGAAATTCCCCTCCGGCTGTCGCGCCATTACTACGATACGTCCCGGCTGATTTTGTCCGGGATCGGTGAAAAGGCCACCGGTCATCTCGAATTGCTGCAACGTGTGGTGGAACACAAAAAGGTGTTCTTCCCCAGCGGGTGGGCGTATTACGATGAGGCAATCCGGGGAAGCCTGCGGGTGACGCCGCACCCTGGGCGTATCCGGCAAATTGAAGAAGATTACGACAAGATGCGGGAAATGTTTTTTGCCGAACCACCCGTATTTGCGGAGGTATTGCGGATTTTAGAGGAGTGGGAAACTCATTTCAACCAAGGGGCGTGATGTCGAACTTCCTGTTTCTTCAAGCTGAATGGCCCGCCGTTTTCGATGCCGCTGAAAAGGCCGAAGCGTCTGTGCACCCAGACCCGCGTGCCGCCTGCTTCTATGCCCGCCGAGCGCTGGAGCTAACGATGGCATGGCTCTACAAACACGATTCCGAGTTGCATCTCCCCTACCAGGACAACCTGAGTGCGCTGATCCACGAACCAACCTTCAAGGCGCTGGTCGGGGAGGCAGTCTTCAGCAAAGCGCGGGTCATCGCCCGGCTCGGCAACCAGGCCGTGCACAGCTCAAGGCCCGTTCCGCCGGCCGACGCGCTGATGGCGGTCAGTGAATTGTTTCATGTCGGATACTGGCTCGCCCACACCTACGCGCGGGGGAAGAAACCTTCACCGCAAACCGTCTTTAATCCCACAGCGCTTCGAGAAATTCCGCCCATCCCCATGCAGACCCTCGATCAGTTGCAACGGCTGGAAGCCGAACTCCGCGAACGGGACGAAAAACTCACGGCGCTTCTGGCCGACAAGTCCCTGCTGGACGAGGAGCTTAAACGCCTGCGCGCCGAAGTGGCAGCAATTCGAAAAGCCGGTCTTGCCCAACCGGATGCTCATGACTATTCCGAAGCGGAAACCCGCAATCATTTCATTGACCTTCTGCTTCGGGAAGCAGGCTGGACACTCACTTCGCCGCGCGACCGTGAGTTCGAGGTCCACGGCATGCCCAATGCCGATGGTAAGGGATTCGTCGATTACGTCCTCTGGGGAGACGACGGCAAGCCGCTCGCCCTGGTGGAGGCCAAGCGCACCAAGCGGGACCCGCGGGTCGGCCAGCAGCAGGCGAAGCTCTACGCCGACTGCCTGGAGTCTCAATTCGGGCAGCGCCCGGTGATCTTTTACTCCAACGGCTACGACCATTGGATATGGGACAACGCGAGCTACCCGCCGCGACAGGTGCAGGGATTCTACAAGAAAGCGGAGCTGGAGCTTCTCACCCAGCGGCGGAGTAGCCGCAAAGCGCTTGCCACGGCCGCCATCAACGAGGACATCGTCGAACGGTACTATCAGACGCGCAGCATCAGGCGCACCGCCGAGGCCTTCGAACGGGACAGGGACCGCAAGGCGTTGGTGGTGATGGCGACCGGGGCGGGAAAGACCCGCACGGTCATCGCTCTGTGCGATCTGCTGATGCGGTGCAATTGGGCCAAACGGGTACTGTTTCTGGCCGACCGGGTGGCTTTGGTGCGCCAGGCGGTAAACGCCTTCAAGAGACACCTGCCTGATGCGGCGCCGGTGAATCTCGTCACTGAAAAGGATGGCGAAGGACGTGTCTTCGTCTCGACCTATCCGACCATGATGGGGCTGATCGACAATACCCTCGACGGCCAGCGGCGCTTCGGCGTCGGCCATTTCGATCTGGTGATCATCGACGAGGCGCACAGATCGGTCTTTCAGAAATACCGGTCGATCTTCGATTACTTCGATTCGCTGCTGGTGGGGCTCACCGCCACGCCCAAGGACGAGGTGGACCGCAACACCTACAGCCTGTTCGATCTGGAAAACGGTGTGCCTACGGATAATTATGGATTGCAGGAAGCGGTGGACGACAAGTTTCTTGTGCCGCCTAAAGCCGTGTCGGTGCCGCTCAAGTTCCTGCGCGAGGGCATCAAGTATGGTGATCTTTCCGAAGATGAAAAGGATCAGTGGGATGCGCTGGAATGGGACGAAGAAGGCAACGTGCCTGAGCGTGTGGAGGCCGAGGCGCTCAACAAATGGCTCTTCAACAAGGACACGGTGGACAGAGTGCTGGCGCACTTGATGACACGGGGGCTGAAGGTGGCCGGCGGTGACCGGCTGGGTAAAACGATCCTCTTTGCCAAGAATCAGGCGCACGCCGATTTCATCGCCGAGCGGTTCGACGGGAATTATCCCCACTTCAAGGGCGAGTTCGCCCGTGCCATCACCTTCAAGACCGAATACGCCCAGAACCTGATCGACAACTTCTCAGCCAAGGAGAAGGCGCCGCATATCGCCATCTCGGTGGACATGCTCGACACGGGCATCGACATCCCGGAGGCGGTGAACCTGGTTTTTTTCAAGCTGGTGCGCTCCAAAACCAAGTTCTGGCAGATGCTTGGACGAGGCACAAGACTCTGTCCGGACTTATTCGGACTGGGAGAGGACAAACAGTTCTTCTTCCTTTTCGACTACTGCCAGAATCTGGAATTTTTCAGCCAGAACCCGGAGATAACGGAAGGAGCTCTGGCGGAATCGCTTGGGAAGAGATTGTTTACGACGCGGCTGGAGTTGCTCGGAGAGCTTGACAAAAGACGCTTCGCGGACGGAACCGTCACGGCGATAAAGGATCCCCTTGACCCTTACGGCGATCCGGCCACCGAGATCGGAGTGCGATACGCCATTGCGGACCAGCTTCATGGCGAGGTCATGGCGATGAATTTGGACAACTTTGTCGTCCGCCCCAAGCGGCGATGGGTGGAAAAGTACGTCAAGCCCGATCGTTGGACGGTTCTGTCGGTTGAGGAACTCCGGGAACTGGCCGTCGAAATCGCGGGCCTTCCCTCGGAGTTGGATGCCGAAGCGGAAGAGGCCAAACGGTTTGACCTGCTCATCCTCAACCTGCAATTGGCGCTCCTGCGTGCGGAACCGGCTTTCGAGCGGCTGCGCGAACAGGTTCGGGCCATCGCCGGGCTGCTGGAGGAAAAATCTGCCATCCCCATGGTGCGGGTACAGATGCCATTGATTCTCGATGTGC
>JAPLJQ010000356.1 GCA_026388495.1 Deltaproteobacteria bacterium
CGCCGTAACCGCCGTCCAGGTGAATTATATGCGTTCCCGCGGAGTAGCTTCCCACGGCAACCATGTCCACATCGTTGGGTGTCGATACCTTCGTCGAGACCAGCGCTCGCCTGTTGATATGCTTGACCCAGTCGATATGCTTCTGATGGTCTTCGATGGAATAGACGCTGTGAAACGGAAAGGGGGAGAACAAGGATATCCCGACGACGGTCTCGCGCATTTTGGCGACGGCCGGTGTAAGTTTATCTCCCAGCAGGTGCCCCCCCAAGCCGGGTTTTGCGCCTTGGGCGTATTTAAATTCCACAATAGGAACGCGTTGGATGGTCTCTTCCCGGACGCCAAAGAGGCCAGTGGCGACCTGTGTGATCATATGATCGTCGTAAGGCCTCATCCGTTCCATGTAACCACCCTCGCCCGTGCATGAGAAGGTATTCCACGCCACCGCCGCCCGTGCCTTTGAAAGCTGTGTCGTATTGCTGACGGAGCCGAAGGACATTCCTCCGCCATACCACGGGACATCGATCCTGATCCTGGCACGTCCGTCGTGGCGGCGATTCAGTTCAATACTGGTATCGATTTCTTCTTCTTTAAGTTCGATGGGCGGTCGGTCAGGAAATTTAAACCGGATGCGGTCGAATCCTCCATCAGAGTTTCCCGTCTCGAATTCGTACCCGTAATCTTCGGAAGGGCATTCACCTTTTTCCGCCATCTTCCATGTGGCAAGAATCATCTCGGCAGGCCAGCGGTAATCGCCAAGGGCTTTCATCATCGGGTTTTCCTGGATTCGCAACGCGCCCTGAGGACATGCCGTAATGCAATAACATCCTTTTTTCTCGCATACCGGGCCAAAACAGAGATGACTCTTCGGCTGGGCAAAATATTTATACCCAGGACTTTTCACATGCACGCCCTGGGGACATATTTCAACGCACCCACCGCATTTGATGCATAGTTCTTCGTTTCTCAGGATAATATATTTGGATATCTCATTCCGGTATCTGGGCGGAGCCGGCCGTACTGTGCGCGCCTGTTTGAATTGAGGCGTACGGGTCTTCAGCGTTTTTTCCGGGATGATATCTTCAAGGTTGCAATCTATTTCCAAAAATGCTGCCAAAAGCTTCCTCCTCGAGTTGCTCAAAAAACATGGCCCGTCCTACGTCTCCTCTAAGACGCCGGGCATCACGCATACCCATGGCGCCCATCAGTTCAACCAACTGGTCATGCCAGGCGCTGATTAAATTGGTCATTCTTCCTACGCCGTAACTTAGACTGATTTCCTGAATTTTAGCAGGACAGGTATGGCTATCACCGCATTGATAGCACAGGTGACATTCAAGCCCCACCAGCAGGGGCAGTTCAATCGATACAAGATCGGCGCCGCACAGAACACCTTTTGCCATATGTTCCGGAAGGGCTATACCGCCTCCGGCGATGATGGTCACATCATCTCTCCGGCCCTTTTCGACCAGGGCCCTGTGTACCTTACGGATCATATCCTTAATGAACATGGGGTGTTCCGATCCGATCTCCTGGCCGTTGCTATCCGCTTTGATATGAATAACTTCGACGTCCTCATCGGCAAGATCGATAGCCCGTTGAATTCCGCCGGCAGTCAGTTCGACTCGCACGGTAACGACAATACCGGGATGGATCTGTTTCAGCTCACGGATACGGCTTTTAACGTTTCGATTATCTTCTATTTCGGCCAGCCTTGTCTTTTTCAAAATTTCCTCGGGAAGCATCGCGGCGTCGGAAGCGAAATAAAAGGCGATGTGGGGCAGGCATTTGTCAGCATCAACGCCTGTGAGGGGCCATTTTTTAGCGTCTACCAGGGCAATGAGCCCGGTCTTAACCGCCGTTTCAACGATGATCGCATCAAGCTTCGGGAGGGCATACTTGTCCGGTATTCTATCGATAATTAGGGGCATGGGAATAGACAGGATAGGAGACAGAGGTGAAACCACTTCATCACCGTTCAAGACGAGAAAAGATGATTTCTGCCCGATGTCGACGGCGGAGTTGATATACTCGCGTC
>JAPLJQ010000221.1 GCA_026388495.1 Deltaproteobacteria bacterium
AGACGAGAAGAAAGCGCGTGGTATCGGAGAATACTGGATAAGAAAGGAACGGGAAAGAGAGCTTTCCATATCGACGAAGATTACCCTCGAACAGCTGTACCAGAAGATTAAAGAAGGGGTTAAAGAACTCAACGTCATTGTTAAGGGCGATGTTCAGGGTTCCATTGAGGCTTTGACGGAGGCCTTGAACAAACTGAGCACGACAGAAATCAAGTTAAAGATCATCCACAGCTCAACAGGGACGATTACGGAGACGGATGTCATGTTGGCATCGGCATCAAATGCCGTCATCATAGGCTTCAATGTGAGACCGGACGGAAGGGTAGAGGATGTCGCTGAAAAGGAAGGTATCGAAATCAAGTTGTATGATGTCATCTATGATGTTATCGGCGATATGAAAGCTGCCATTGAGGGGCTTCTCGATCCTGTTTACAGGGAAGTTGTCCAGGGTCGTGCCGAGGTTCGTGAGTTGTTCAAGGTGCCAAAAGTGGGGACCATTGCAGGAAGCTATATGACGGAAGGCAAGATAACCAGAAATTCGAACATTAAACTCGTAAGAGACGGTGTATTTGTCTATGACGGAAAGCTCCTCTCTCTAAGACGGTTTAAGGATGACGTCAAAGAAGTGGCGTCAGGGTATGAGTGTGGTATTGGAATAGAGGGATTCAATGATATCAGGGTCGGTGATATTATTGAATCTTATGTCCAGGAACTGGTCGAAAGAAAATTATCATAGAGAAAGGTTAAATAAAAATTGAAAAAGGAGTTCTTCCCCGTTCAGCATCTTTTTCACACAGATATCGCGGAAAAGCTCCGATTCGCCTTGCAGAACCAATTTTTCAATAGTCTCAATGGCGTCAGCTTATACATTGTAATATAGCGTTTATTCGGAACATGGTTATCGGGTCAGGCATCATCGACATATGGATTGTTGAAAGCAGATCTCTGAAGGAGAAAAGGGGGGTCTTAAGTCGAATATTAAAGCGGACTCAGAATGAGTTTAACATCTCTGTTGCGGAAATCGGTGAAAATGATCACTGGAAAAGAGCAAAGATCGGATTTTCTGTTGTCGGGAATGATAAACGTTATATCAACAGCAAAATCGATCATATCCTGAGATTCATTGACGGCATGCAGCTTGCGGAAATTCTGAATACGAAGATTGAGATGATCAACGTCTCCGATATGACGGTTCCCTGTCATTATGAAGAGGGGAAGTATGGCGAATATTAAGAGGGCGGATCGCGTGGCTGGTCTCATTATGGCGGAGGTTTCCGATATTCTGTTGAAGCATATCGGGGATCCAAGGGTGAAGCTCGTGACGATCACCAGGGTCAAAGTAACGGAAGACCTCCGTTTGGCCAAGGTCTTCTTTGTTGAAATGGGGAAGGATACGTGTGACCCTCAGGCGAAAACAGGCCTCGATAGGGCCACAGGTTTTTTTAAGAGGGAACTCGGAAAGCGTCTGCATTTGCGGTATATTCCGGATCTTATGTTCATGGTGGACGAGTCTTTCGAATACGGCAGTCGAATCGACAGAATCTTGGCAGAAATACGACGGGAAGAGGAAAGTGATGTTGAATAAGATCATTGGTATCATCAACAATTGCCAATCTTTTCTTATCACATCTCATGTGAGATTGGATGGCGATGCCATCGGTTCGGAAATGGCCATGTATCAAATGCTTACGCATATGGGGAAGATTGCCGTTGTGTACAATCAGGATGAAACTCCCGGGAATTATCGTTTTCTGCCGGGAACGGAAGAGATTGTCCACACGCTTCCCGATCTTGAAAGATATGAAGTTGCCGTTGTCCTTGATTGCAGCGACTTGGAAAGGATTGGCGATGAAGCTTCCAGGATAGTGGATGTAAAGAGGATCATTAACATTGATCACCATATCTCCAATGGAAATTTCGGTGGTTTTGCCTATGTCGACCATCAGGCCAGTTCTACGGGTGAGTTGCTGTACCGGCTGATAAAGGCCATGGGTGTTGATTTTACGAAAGATATGGCGACAAGCCTGTTTGCGGCTATCCTGACGGACACAGGGGGGTTTCGTTACAGGAACACAAAAAAAGATACCCTCATCGCTTCTGGCCACTTAATTGAAAAAGGCGCAGATCCTCAGTGGATCTCTGAAAATATTTATGAGAGCAATCCCCCTTCAAAAATCAGACTTTTAACCAGGGTTCTTGATACACTGACGTTCGATTGGTCGAAAAAAGTCGGCTACATGGTTGTGTCACGCAAGACCCTTGAAGAGACAGGTGCTTTAATGGAACATACGGAGGGTTTTGTTGACGTTCCCAGGTCCATTCAGGGTATCGAAGTGTCTATTCTTTTTAATGAAGTATCAGATCAGTATTTTAAATTGAGCCTGCGGTCAAAAGGAAAGGTGAATGTGGAACGTGTCGCCAGAACCTTCGGGGGAGGCGGGCATATAAATGCCGCTGCCTGTCAAATAGAAGGCGACCTGGAGACAATCAGGCAGAGGGTTCTGGATGTGATTGGGACTGCAGTTGAATCATGAACGGCGTTGTTGTGATCGATAAACCACCGGGAAAGACGTCGCATGATGTCGTAAAGGATGTCAAGAAAGTGCTTGGTGTAAAGAAGGCAGGTCATACGGGTACCCTGGATCCTCTGGCAACAGGTGTTCTGCCCGTCTGTATCAATGAGGCAACGAAACTCGTGCCATTTTTTTCTTTAGACACGAAGGAATACCGGGTAACCATGCTTCTGGGTGTTAAGACGGACACTCTGGACACGGAAGGCAATGTTATCTCAACTTGTGAACCGCCGCTAATCAGTTTAAACGAAATTGAACGGACATTGCACCGTTTTGTCGGGGAAATTGAACAGATTCCGCCCCGGTATTCAGCGGTTAAGTTTCGAGGTAAATCCCTTTATAAATGGGCAAGAAAGGGTATCCTTGTGGACCCGCACCCGAGAATGGTCGAAATCTTTAATATTGACGTTCTCGAAGTAGCGATGCCGTATGTGACTTTCATGGTATCTTGTTCCAAGGGCACCTATATTCGATCCCTGTGTTCTGATGTGGGAGATATTCTTGGTTGTGGGGCCTGCGTTGCGGGATTACGGAGAATTAGAAGCGGCACTTTCTTTGAGGGGACAGCGGTTTCCATTGAAGGGCTTGACGCAAACCACGTGATTCCTATGGTTGACGCACTTCCCGATTTTCCTGTCATTAAGGTGGATAATGCTTTTGCCGAAAGGCTGAAGGAAGGTTATCAACCGGAGGTCAAAGCCTTCATTTCGTGTCATATACCTTTCGTCAGTGCCGGAGATGTGGTAAAATTAGTCGATGAGAGACGTTGCCTTGTTGCCATTGCAAAAATGCTTTATGCATCTGATCAGTTCGCTGAGTTGGATGGAAAGAAGCAGGCCATGAAAATCTTGAGAGTGTTTCATCGTGAGCCATAAAGAGGCGACGATAGATGTTGTATGTGTGTTTATAACTGGTCAAAGGCCATTGATTACTAACTTCAGGGAGGACATAAAGCGGTGTTAGATTCTGAGAAAAGAAAGGAAGTCATCAGCAATTATCAACTACATCTACTGGATACGGGATCTCCAGAAGTCCAAATTGCTCTCCTCAGTGCGAGAATCGAGTATTTGACGGCACATTTCAAGTCCAACAAAAAGGACCACCACTCTCGCAGAGGTCTTTTGAAACTTGTCGGACAGAGGCGGCGGCTTCTTGATTATCTGAAGAAAAAAGATGTGGAAAGATATAGAAGCGTCATTCAGCGTCTGGGACTCCGAAAATAACACGGATAAGATGCGAATAGCGGACGAGAAAGGACAGACAGGGCGCAACCGCTTCTTGTGTCCGGGTGTGTGTATCTAATGGTTGACCATAGATAGAGAGGGGAAAATAGATTCATGGGCGATGTATTCAATACGGATTTTGCGGGAAGAAGCATTTCTCTCAAAGCGAATTATTTAGCGGGACAGGCTGATGGAGCCGTTCTTGTAACTTATGGGGATACGGTTGTTCTTGTAACTGCCGTGTCTCTCAAGCAAAGCCGGCAGGGCGTCGATTTTCTGCCGCTGACCGTCGATCATCAGGAGATGACATTTGCGGCGGGGAAGATTCCCGGCGGTTTTTTCAAACGGGAAGGCCGGCCCAATGAAAGGGAAATCCTTACGTCCAGGATGATTGACAGATCCATACGGCCTCTATTCCCCCAGGGGTATTTTTTTGAAACGCAGATCATAGCGACGCTGCTTTCTGTGGACAGTGAAAACGATCCTGATGTGACGGCCATGCTCGGTACGTCCGCCGCCCTCGAAATGTCGGATATTCCGTTTGACGGTCCGATTGCCGGTGTTCGCGTCGGCCGGGTTGACGGACAGTTTGTCTGCAATCCCTCTCTGGAAGTGCAGGCTAAAAGTGACCTTAATCTTTTCCTGGTCGGCAGAAAAGTTCTTTCCCGTCCCAGTGATCAGGGATTTGATATCAATCTGGTCATGCTGGAGGGGGATGCCCGTGAGGCCGAGGAGGATATCATCGTTGATGCTATTAATTTCGGCCTGGAATCCATGAGACCCGTCATTGAACTTCAGGACCGCATGCGACAGGCCATCGGAAAGGGAAAACGGTCGTTTTCCGTGGAACCCGTTGATGAAAGTCTTTCCTTAAAAGTTAGTGAAGTGGCGTTGGATGGTCTGAAAGAGGCGTATAACATTCCGGGAAAGCTTGATCGGTATCATAAAATTGGTGTGGTCAGAGAGAATGCGAGAAAAGAGATCTGCGGCGATGATGCAACGCTTTCCTCAGCCGTCGATAATATTCTGGAGGGGCTGGAACGGCAGATTCTCAGGGAGATGATCCTGCGCGACAAGAGAAGAATCGACGGCAGGTCGAACGTCGATATCAGACCCATCAGCTCGGAGATCGGGCTTTTACCGAGAGCCCATGGCTCGGCCATCTTTACACGAGGTGAAACCCAGGCGCTTGTGGCTCTAACCCTTGGCACATCATCGGATGAACAACGGCTGGATTATGTCAGCGGAGAAGAGATGCGGACATTCCTGCTCCATTACAATTTCCCGCCCTTCTGCGTTGGCGAGGCAAAGTTCTTAAGGGGTGCCGGCAGACGGGAAATCGGTCATGGGGCGCTGGCCAGAAAGGCCCTTGTGCCTATCCTGCCATCGGAAGAACAATTTCCCTATACCATCAGAATTGTTTCCGAGATACTGTCCTCCAACGGATCATCATCAATGGCTACAGTGTGCGGAGGCACGCTTTCCCTGATGGATGCGGGTGTGCCCGTAAAAGATATTGTGGCCGGGATTGCCATGGGATTGCTGAAGGAGAAAGATGAAGTGGTCATTCTTTCAGATATCCTTGGCGACGAGGACCACGCAGGGGATATGGACTTCAAGGTGTGCGGCACACAAAAGGGTATTACGGCCATGCAGATGGATATCAAGATTGATGGCGTAACGGAAGATATATTGAGGAAAGCCCTCTACCAGGCGAGGGATGGCAGATGTTTTATTATTGAGAAGATGAAAGAGACCATCGCCAATCCGAGAGATGATATTTCCAAATACGCACCGAGGATTACAACCGTCAAGGTCAGACCGGAAAAAGTGAGGGATGTGATCGGCTCCGGCGGGAAAAACATCAGACAGATCATCAACGAAACGGGTGTGACCATTGATGTGGAGGATGACGGCACCGTAACCATTGCGTCGAGTGATTCGGAGGCAGCAGCCAGGGCGGTGGCCATGGTCAAGTGGTTGACGGAGGATGCGGAAATCGGGAAGATCTATCGCGGCATTGTCAAGAAAGTGGTCGATTTTGGGGCCTTTGTTGAGATCCTGCCGGGGACGGAGGGATTAGTCCACATTTCACAGCTTGCCAAAGAGAGGGTCAACAAGGTGACCGATGTCCTTCAAGAAGGGGAAGAAGTACTGGTCAAAGTTCTTGAGATTGATAAGCAGGGGAAGATCCGGCTGAGCAGAAAAGATGCAATCGGGGAAAATGTACCATAAAACCATTCTGAATAATGGCATCAGGGTCATTTCTGAAGAAATCAATCATGTCAGATCAGTATCCATAGGCATCTGGGTGCAGAGCGGTTCACGTTACGAGAATCATGCCACAAACGGGACCGCTCATTTTATCGAACACATGCTTTTCAAAGGGACAGATCGGAGATCTGCCTTTGATATCGCATCGGGAATCGATTCCGTCGGCGGCATTATGAATGCCTTTACCGGCAAGGAATTGACCTCTTTTTATATCAAGATACCGGATTATCATCTTCCCCTGTCCATTGATCTTCTTGCTGATATCTTCCAGAACTCCCGTTTTCAGGCGGATGAAATCGGCAAGGAAAAGTCTGTTGTCCTTCAGGAAATCAGTATGGTGGAAGATTCCCCCGACGATTATGTTCATGATTTCTTTGATGCCGTTTTCTGGAATGGCCACTCTCTCGGTCTTCCTGTTCTGGGGACGAAAGATCAGATTATCAACCTGAATCGGGACAGCCTCGTTTCGTTCTTCAATGACCGGTACCGGGGGGATAATCTAGTGCTGGCTGCAGCTGGTCATCTGAAGCATGATATTCTTGTTGATCTGGTCAGCGAAGCTTTTCAATCCATGGGACAAAAGGCCGTCGAGGTGGAAACACGTAAGCCTGATGTTTCATCATCATCAGTTGCCGTCCATAAAAAGGATCTTGAACAGGTCCATATGGTGATAGGAACCATTGCCCCTTCTGCAACGAGCCCTAAGCGGTATCCCGGTTTTTTATTAAATGCCGTTTTAGGCGGGAGCATGAGCTCAAGGCTGTTTCAGGAAATCAGGGAAAAGAGAGGTCTGGCCTACGCCATTCATTCTTACCTTGCTCCGTACATGGATACGGGGATATTGGGAATCTATGCGGGAACCGGAGAAGAGCATGTCCGGGTTATTGTCGATCTCATTGATGATGCGTTAAAGCGGCTGTGCGATGAGCTTCTGACGCAAAAGGAAGTGCATGACGCCAAGGAATTGATCAAGGGAAATTTTCTGTTGAGTATGGAAAGCACCGATAACCGGATGATGAGGCTGGCGAGAAACGAGATTTGTTTTGGAAAACACATCCCTCCGGAAGATGTGATACGCCGTATTGAGGCGGTTGAAAGTGAGGATGTCAGAGAACTGGCCTGCGAGATGTTCAATCCCCGCATTCTTTCACGGGTTGCTGTGGGGAAAATATCGGAGAAGGATATTGCCTCTACCTGGCAAAAGGCTTGAGAATGGAGATTCAAATAATTGAAGAGATTATGGTTTCCATCCAGAGACTTCCGGGTCATGACGATATCCCCAATCCCCGATACATGACGGATCATGCGGCGGGGATGGATATCTATGCCGCCGTGGAGAGAGAGGAAACAATCTTGCCGGGGGATAGAAAAATGATTCCAACGGGGCTTATGGTCGCACTGCCCGTTGGTTATGAAGCCGAGATCAGGCCTCGAAGCGGCCTTGCATTAAATCATGGTGTGACGCTGGCAAATGCACCCGGTACCATTGATGCGGACTATCGTGGTGAAATCGGCATTGTCATGATTAATCATGGAGATGAGCCGTTCGTCGTCAGACGGGGGGATCGTGTTGCTCAGATGGTGGTACACCGTGTTTGCAAAGTGACATGGGTAATAAACGGACAGATTAAAGCAACCGCAAGGGGTAGTGGGGGGTTTGGACATACGAATTTTTAAACCTCTGCTTGGCCGTTCCGGAAACCCCGTCAGATGATTAAGGAGCGTCACAGGTAAAAAGGAATGTTTTTCAGCTGGAGAGGATGGTGGACATTTCATGAAAAGGCATAAGGTTGTAAAGACATATCAGGAGATCAATGAAAAGATCAGACAAGGGAAGGCTGTCGTCGTGACGGCTGAAGAGATGATCGATGTTGTGGAAAAGCACGATCACGCTGAGGCAGCCAGAAGAATCGATGTGGTCACGACGGGAACCTTCAGCCCTATGTGCTCATCGGGCGCCTTTCTGAATTTTGGTCATACCTCTCCCCGAATAAAAGCATCGAAAGTATGGCTTAACGATGTGAGCGCTTACGCCGGTGTCGCCGCTGTGGATTGCTATATAGGGGCAACAGAAATTGCGGAAGGAGATCCTCTCAACAGCGTCTATCCGGGAGAATTTCATTACGGCGGCGGTCATGTCATTGAAGACCTTGTTGCGGGTAACGTGATCAGATTGCGTGTCGAAGGTTACGGAACGGATTGCTACCCAGCCCGGAAATATGAGAAGAATATCACCGTCAGCGATTTACGAGATGCCGTTCTATTCAATCCGAGAAATGCCTATCAGAATTACAATTGTGCCGTGAATATGTCTGACAGGACGATTTATACCTACATGGGTGTCCTCCGACCCCGCATGGCCAATGCCAATTACGCGACATCGGGTCAACTCAGCCCCCTCTTTAATGATCCTTATTATAAGACAATCGGCATCGGGACAAGAATTTTCCTCGGAGGAACCCAGGGTTATGTAGCGTGGCCGGGAACTCAACATAACCCGAATGTTAAACGAGGTAAAAACGGTGTTCCCATGGAAGGCGCAGGAACCATTGCTACCATCGGGAATCTCAAGGACATGACCTCCGGCTGGCTCACGGGCGCAAGTATGTTGGGCTACGGCGTTTCTCTATACGTTGGCATCGGCATTCCCATTCCCATCCTGAATGAAGAAATGGCCCGTTATACTGCTGTCAAAGATGAAAATATCTGGACGCAGGTATATGACTACAGCATGGATTATCCGAAAGGTGTCGTGAAAAGTCTCGGAGAGGTGAACTATAAGGACCTTCGAAGTGGTGAGATCACACTTAAAGGTGCCAGGGTTGTAACGGCGCCTCTATCGAGTTATTTCAAGGCACGAGAGATTGCCAACATCCTCAAGGAATGGATTGAAAGGGGAGATTTCTTTCTCGGGGAACCTCAGCAACAGCTTCCTTCCGTCAATCTGTAGGGTCGTATTTTCATCAATATTAATGAATATTGATGAAAATTAACTATTCATGATATTTTTTACTTGACATTATTTATCATTCGTATCATTGGTATGCAAAAATGGGTAAAATTTTGTTCAAATACAGGAAAAATGAGAGATAATAAAGTCAGACAGTATCGTGAAGCCATTCCATTGAGCATCGCTGAGCTTTCAAGAATGGCAGAGCTGGCCCCTCAAACCATCACGAAAATGGAAAAGGGCTTGCGTACGAGAAAAAACTCTGAATTGAAAGTCGCGAAAGCATTGCAGAAGAAATATGAAGAAGTATTTGGATCAGATGCGGATGTTTAATCTTTCATACGTTGCAAAGTTTAATTCTTTTTTTGCGACCGTAAAAAACCTATTGATTGGAATGAGTTTGGGCAGATGCCTGGTGATGTTCATCATCTTCATGG
Source organism: Deltaproteobacteria bacterium (assembly GCA_026388495.1). GTDB lineage: Bacteria > Desulfobacterota > Syntrophia > Syntrophales > UBA2185 > JAPLJQ01. The sequence continues at coordinate 9,458 of JAPLJQ010000221.1, forward strand.
GCTTGCTTATTGCGTTTGGAAACAGGGGTTTCGTCGATAACTTCATGATGAAAGAGAAGCTGACATCGATGAAGAAATCAAATCAGGATATGACTATCGAGAATTATGATTTGAAAAGGAATATTGTCCTGCTCAGAAGTAACCTGGCCTACATAGAAGTGGTAGCGCGTAACGAACTCGGGATGGTAAGAGTTGGGGATCTGGTTTATCGATGCGCCCAATAAATGAATCATAGCCGCTAAAGGGATTGATCGTATTAATGGTATACCGGGTATCAACAGAATAAGGTTTTGAATCAGAAACGGTAGCTCTATGGTCGATATTAAAAATGTGTTATCCGGCTTTAAACCGGCAATCGTGCTTGATATCTTTAAGAGCCTGTTTCCAGCGGGCAAGGAACTGGTCGGGCTTGACATCGGCTCGAACTCGTTAAAACTTGTGGAAATCGTTGAAACACCCAAGAAGGGATATGTCCTGACTCGATTTTCGAGGATTCCCCTGGCAAGGGGTGTTGTCGTGGATGGTATGCCTGTGGAACAGCAGGAATTGACCCTGAAGATCAAAGAACTTTTCAAACAGTCAAAATGTAAGCGAAAGGGTATTGTTACATCTCTGTCGGGGCATTCCGTTATCGTGAAAAAGGTAAGCTTTCCTGCCATGGACGATGCGGAGCTGCTTTTCCCGCCATGGACGATGGGGAACTGCGTGATCTGATCAAAGACGAGGTAGGTAAATATCTGCCTTTTGAAAATACGGAAGAAGTGAATTTCGATTTCCAAATACTGGGTGAGAATGAGTTTAATCCCAGCCAGATGGACGTTATTCTCGTTGCCGCGAAGAATGATATTATCACGGGCTATACGGAAGCCATTAAAGATGCGGGATTTAGCGCTGTCATCATGGATGTCGATTCTTTTGCCCTTGAAACCATGTACGAGGAGAATTATGATATTGAAGAGAATGAGATGGTCGTTCTCATCAATATCGGAGCGAGTATTACGAACATTAATGTGGTCAGGGGTGGCGCCTCTGTTTTTACAAGGGATTTTACCCTGGCGGGCAATTCCATTACGGAGGCCGTTCAGCAGAAATTAGGAATTGATTTTGAAGAAGCGGAAAGGATGAAAATCGAAGGGCCCGGTGGAAGTGAATCGGAACAGGCGGAATTCAGAAACAGTCTCCTTGCTTATGCCGATCCCATATGTTCGGAAATAGAAAGATCCATTGATTATTTTCGGTCCACCTATGGAGGCGAATACATCAAACATGTCCTTCTTTCCGGTGGCAGCGCAATGATTCCGGGTATTGTCAATGACCTGTCCCAGAGACTTGGCATTGAGGCAGAGATTGCCAATCCGTTTAAGAAGATAGGTTATAATAAAAAAATATTGGATCCCGCATCCATAGAAAGCATCGGTCCCATTGCCGCTGTGGGGATAGGCCTGGCCCTGAGAAGAATAGGTGACAGATGATCAAGATCAATCTTCTTCCCTATCGGGAAAAGGGGAAAAGGGATGACATAACCCGTCAGATTGCGTTGATTGCCATTTCCTTTATTGCTGTGGTCCTTTTTATCGGTGCAATCCAGCTTTATATCAGTTTTAAAATCGGTGATCTTGAAAATGATGTAAAAGGACAGGAAGAGAAACTTGTCAAGCTGACAAAGATTATTGGCGATATTGAAAGATTTAAGAATGATAAGGCGATTCTGGAAAAAAAACTCGCCATTATCAACTCACTGGAAGAAAACCGCCTCGCTCCCGTTCGTATGCTGGATGAATTGACCGGGCTGGTTCCCGTTAAGGATATCTGGCTTGAAAAGCTGACAGAAAAAGGAATGGATATTACCATCGAAGGTGTAGCCAGAAACAATATCGCCGTCGCTCTCTTTATGAAAAACCTGGCGGGGGCAAGCTTTATCAAATCCGTTGATCTGTTGTCTACCAAGGAAAGAGAGGTTTCCGGCATTAAATTGCAGCAGTTTGTCGTATCTTGCGTGAAGAAGGGATCATAAGCATATGGCGCCGTTTAATCTCAACATGGATGTCATTAAAAAAATTCCTCCGAAGCAAAAAGCCATGATTGTTGGACTGTTCTACCTTCTCCTGGCTGCGGCATACTACTTTTTGGTTTTGCAATCATCCTTCGAAGCAAAAGAATCTCTCCAGACCAAGTTATCCGAACTTCAGGAACAGGTGACGGAAAAGGAGCGCCTTGCCGTCCAGAAAAATAAATACATCCGGGAATTGAGGGAACGGGAGGGAATGTTAAGGATGGCCCTGACAAAGCTTCCCGATCAGCGGGAAATACCGGGCCTTTTGTATTCCGTCGCCCAGGCCGGCAGGGATTGTGGAATTAATTTTACCCTTTTTGAACCCAAGCAGGCTGAAAAGAAGGCGCCGGAAAAACAACCGGCGGCAAAGCCCGGTGACAAGAAACCTCCGAGTCCGCCACAGGCCGGTGACAAGAAACCTCCGAGTCCGCCGCAGGCGGGGGCAAAACCAACGGACAAGAAACCTGGCGATAAGGGAGTGGCTGCAAAAGCTACCGATGAGAAGTTTTATGAGGACATTCCCGTCAAAGTCATCATTTCCGGCAGTTATCAAAACACGGCCCTCTTTTTTGAGAAAGTCGCCAGGCTGCCTCGCATTATCAACATCGAAGAGATCATCATGTCGGAAGGAAAAGATGCAAAGGGACGGGGGCGCCTTCTCAACACGTCCTGTGTGATCAAAACGTATATGTTCGTGGAAAAAATGGATGAGAAGAAGGCT
>JAPLJQ010000417.1 GCA_026388495.1 Deltaproteobacteria bacterium
TCGTCCTTCAACACCAGAAGCATGGCTTCATTGAAGAACATAAAGTGGCTGAATCCTAACTTTAAGTGTGGTACAAGATTCGAGGGAAAGCCATTGGTGACCACAAATTGACCACTCATTTTAAAAAAAGAAGATAGACTATGTTTGTACATTTCTGGATGGCAAAGTCACCCATAGTGGCGACTGAAGAAATGAACCTTGAAGAAGTGCTGTATTTAATGCAAAGACACAAGATCAGGCGGATGCCGGTCGTTCGTGGTGAAAATGATCTTTGCGGAATTATCGTGATCTCGGATATTTATCCCTTTGTGGGGCCGCACGCGATGACGAAGGCGCTTCTTTCTGAAGAAGTTGCCGCGCAATTGCGGAATGTTCGCGTAGCGTCCGTAATGACCAACTCGCCTATTACGTGTAGTCGCAATGCAACTATCGACGAGATCGGTGTAATAATGCGAAGTAAGAAGATCGGCGCTGTTCCTGTTCTTGAGGGAACCAAAGTGGTTGGCATTATCACTGAATCTGATATTTTGGGAGCATTATCAAGTATTACCCAGACAGGATCTGATAGTAAGCGCATATTTTTCCGTATACCCGTCATGGATAAAATAAACACTTTTTACAAAATTGTATCCTTGTGTGAACAGAACGAGCTTGAGATATTGACTATCCTGATCCACCCCATTCCCGAAGAGCATAGCCATCTGGTCATGATGAGAGTACACGGAAAGAAAGTTCCCGAGTTTATCGATATGTTGTGGCGTCACCATTATGAAGTTCTGGTTACATCTATGATGCCTGTATATAATGCATAATCCTGAATGGAAAAAACAGCATGACGAAGAAAAATGCATCTAAATTATCCCTGAAAATGCCCGCTGCACCTGGTAATACCATTGAAATACCTCAACGCACGCATTTAAATCACCCGCGAGAAACTCTCACAGGCATACTTGTGGAAATCGACGGCGATGACTGCCATGACTTGTAAGATAATTGACTTGACATAAAAGAAAAATCACTCTTATACTTCCCCAACAAAAAAGGAGCTTATCAATTTGAAGAAAGGAGGAATACAGACTATGAGGAATCGTTATCTATTGTCCTTCGCGTTATTTATGTCAGTGCTATGGTTTGCCAGCTTTACGGGGGTTACCTTTGCCGATGATTGCGACCCTGCTTTCAAAAATATCGAGGTCTACCTGGCAAAGACGGGCCGCTATACCTATAAGGCTGGCCTTAAGGAGAAATCAGAATTTGCTTTTCTTGATGTCAAGCGTCTGAAAGTGGAGGGCTGCACTGTGGAACCTCTTGAGACCATGCGCAATGGGCAGGTCATTTTCATCATCGGCCCCAAGAAACTGAAGGACAAATTCCAGGGATATCAGTTCCAGACCAGTACGGAAGATTACCGAAACGGCCCCGGTATAAAGGAGCAAGATACAAGCTTTGAATACTATGCCCATCCCGATTACCGTCCGGAAAAATATCCGGGGATGTATTTTGAAGACCGCGGTCAAATCTACAAGAAGGACCTGGATAAGCAGGGGAAAGTCCTCTTTAAGAATCTTTTAGTTTCTCAACCGTATAATGAGAGCTTCAACGCGTATAAGACGCAGGACAGTCAGTATTACAATGCGAAGACCAGCAAAATCTTCCTCAAGTTTTCCTGTAAAATAAATCCCTATCAGAGCGAGAAGCAAGCAAAGCAGGAGGCCATGTCTGAACCGGGAGAACCCAAAAAGGACGAAGCCGCACCGGCCCAGGAGCAGGAAGATACCGGCGCGAAGGGCCTCCTGAAAAAAGGACTTAAAGGCCTTTTCAATTGAGACAGAAAAAGCCATACATCTCCGAGCCGCCTCATCTTATGGTGGGGTGGCTCCCTCTTTCAATATCTAATCTACACCACTCATCGCAAAGCGGTTATGAAGACTTGGTGGATACAGCATTTGCTCCTTCCTTGTTTATTCTAATATTCCTAGTTATGCTAAATTACTATTGGTTATGGATAGAAACTTGCCAATTAAGATCAACCTTGCCGGTCGCGACACTCTGGCTTTACCTGCCTAAGGAGAATTTGAATGTTGCCAGACGAAAAATAATCAAGAAGTGTTGTCCTCCTTTAGGTAGACCTAACACACCCCCTTAATCTGGCGATCTTGTGGATCTTTCCAGCAAGAAAGTCAAAATTTTCAGTTCCTGGTTCACTTTCATTCAAACGAGAATTTACCCCTGATCCTGCCGGGGTCCGGCTGGAGGACCGGGCTCTGCTGCACATTCAGCGCCTTCGCGTCGTCCTCGACTGCGGGCCGGATTCGTTCGTATATCTCGGCGAGATCGCGCCCACCGTCCTTCAGTGCCTTCAGGAAATGATAAGTGAAAAGACCGTGCCCCTTTTCTGGAGACGAGGTGCTAATCTGGGCGCTTCCGGCAGCGGACAGGACGGCCATGTTCCGAAAGTAGGGGGAGCTACTCTTGACCATGACCAGCGGCCTCGCGCCTTTCGCCAAGACGCTCCGACCTCCGGCGCCGGAAAAACAAGAATCGAGCAGAACGATCATTTCCCGGGCCGGAAGCCTCCCGAGTTGGTCATAGAGCCTCTTCAGCGGATAGCCGGTCACGGAGAGGTAATTCGGGTCGCCGTCAAATGGAACGAGATAGGCCGCTCCGGAGGCGGGATCGGGGGCGCCGTGGCCCGAATAGTACAGGATGACCCTGCTTTCCGGTTTCACACGGTTGGGAAGCCATGCCTCCACCGCCTTTTCGATAGCCGACTTGGTCACATCCGAATCGGTAATGAATTCGATGTTCCTCTCGGGGAATCCGAGCGCCTTCAGGTAGTCCTTCACCAGGCCGGCGTCGCTCTTCGAGTATTCCGACCTGGGTACCCTCTTATATTGTTCGATCCCGATGACAATGGCCAGGTCCTTTTCCCTGGGTCGGACCTTGAAATCCGGGATGCTCCGGATATTCTCTACCGGCGCCTGGGTCGCGGCTTTCGGGATATAAACGGCCGGAGCGGATACCTTCGTTAGGGCCATCTTTTCGCTCTCATGAACAAGGGGATAATGTTCCCCTGTCAAGGTGTCCGTTACGGCGACGTCCTCCAGCCGGAAATAATTCAGGTCTCGGTATTTGAGCCTAGCATCGAGTCGCAGCGAATCTTTTCTCGTGGCAATCTCTTTTGCCCGCTCCCGGTCAATGCGGACCAAGAATGTCCCTCCCCTGAAGACCGTCTCGTAAGCCCCCAGGTCTGCGTTGTAAGTCGTTACGGTGATCGGGGTCGAATAGGGGCCTTCCCATGCCTCCTGCCGCGCCTTGTGCTCGGCGGTCGTCTCGAACTCTCCTTTAGCTGAAAGCTCCTGGAGTACTTTTGAGGGCTGGAACGAGTCCGGCTTCTTGGGCTTGCCTCCCAGATCGACCGATTTGACCGCCTTCATGACCTCAGGGTGGATCTCTGTTTTCTTCTCCGAATGGGTCTTCTCCAGCGCAATCCTGAAAATAGCCTGGTCGATGTCGTCCCGCGTGGCTGTTTCTCTCGCGATCCGGCCTCCCACAAAGGCACCCCCGTCGTCGTAACGAGCATATATCTTACCGTCTGAACCGGAGGTATAGGCGTACCATTTCCCCTTGTCGATCAATTCTTTGAGCGCTTTACGGCCCCCCTCCGTGCGGCCCCATTCCTCGGCAGATCCAAAGCGGATCGTCTCCGGAGACTTTTGTCGCGTCTCGTACAGGATCGTGAGAAGTGCGCTTTCCAATTTCCTCTGGAAAACTTTCAGGATCGGCTGGCCCGGGCCCCACATTCTCTGGCGCTGCGCTGATTCCGAATCGGACAGCTCCGAAGATGGAATGATGAAGGTCCTGTTCTCCGCGGCGGCAGCCACCGCAAACAGGAAAAGGCAAGCGAACAAAATCGGAATTTTCAAATGGGCCGGTTTCAGCATCGTTCAGGCCTGAACTGAAACGGAGAAGCTCCGTTTCAAAAATGTGAGTTACTTGTTTAGCGTTGCCGCGATGTTTTTGTAGATTCATCAATCGGCGGCATCTTCACTTCCGCTTTCTTTTTCAGAAGTTTACCATAAATAGATCATCCTGCCAAGAGCCTTCCCCGTGGATGGTGTCGAGCTGGTAATGGTTCCCGGTGATATCCTTGATCAGCCTCAGATGCGAAAGCCGTTCTCGGTGGGCATGCCATCTTTCACCGCTGGGTACATCTCCGTGTATTTTCACCAAAACCCAGTATCGTTTCATTCCTCCTTTTATGCACACCAGACCTTCCAGTCCACTACTTTGTTTCTTTTGGTAATCAATAGTCTTCAGCCATTTTGATTTCATTTGTTTGTAGGTGACAGCAATAACCGGCGTATTTCATTTTTTCATTGCTCGCTCTTGAGCATAACGGAATGAAAGCTGCTACACAAACGCATTTCCTCAAATTAGCGATTTCAATAAATATTCGATCATATCTCCGTAAAATCAGGGGCGTTGATTAGCGCGTGAACGCGCCCAATGTCACTGGGGTTCTATCGCGTCTGGAAGAAACAAAGCGTTGACGCA
>JAPLJQ010000047.1 GCA_026388495.1 Deltaproteobacteria bacterium
GCAGAGGAAATACCCTCTTTTGAGACGACCTTTTTTACAGCGGTGCTGCAACCTTCCCTTGTTGGCTTGATAACGCAGGGGAAACCGATTTCTTTTTCGATCCGATCCAAAAAATTCTCCTTGTTATCAGAGATCCATTGATGCCTGTAGACAGGGATAGTCCGTGGCACATCGATGCCGCACATACTCAAAATCTTTCTGCCGGCGAATTTGTCCATTCCCAGGGCGGAGGCCAGAACGCCGGACCCCGTATATGGAATTTTCAAGAACTCCAACAGTCCCTGCATGCATCCGTCTTCCCCGTACTTGCCGTGAAGGCCGAGGCAAACCACATCAACTTTTGATTTCAGGGTCTCGTAGGGGATGTGCGTCGCCTCCTCTAACAGATCTTCTTCAATATCTTTGGTGCTGTTGCGCATCAACAGTTTGACGGGTATTTCCCATAAACCTGCCCTGCTGTCCATGAAGATGGCAACAGGGATATATTTTGCCCTGTTGATTTTACTGAAGATATTTCTGCCGCTTTCGAGAGAGACTTCCTTTTCAGAAGACAGCCCCGCCATGATAATGCCGACGGTGAGCCTCCCCCTATCCGTACTTTCCGACGATGCTGACACGTTTTCTCCTATGATTACCAACCAATGGTCAGAGCTACGAATGGCCCCTGGAATGTCGTCTTGGCCGTTACATCGCTTACATTATCAACCCTGACTCCTATCACCCTATATCCACCGTGGATGTCCACAAAGGGGAAAGGGGTGACAGAGATGTCGGCCAGACCTTCGTAGATATAATTTCCCGAATACCCCATCCCCGTAAACTTGGCTCTTGCCTCCAGGATATTGGCGAGAATCCCCAGATGCGCGCCGACCCCAACCATGGGAATCGGGAGTCGGAATGACTGGGCCGTTTCCCCCAGCGTGGCATTGCTCAATTTTGCTTCGCCTTCAAAATACTTCACCTTGCCGATCGCCCCGATGGAAAAGCCCGCCAGGAGGTTCTCAAAATTCAAAAGATCAATCTGATATTCCGCATCAATCATCCTGAAATTGAAATCTCCCGAGACATTGCCGTTGTAAGCCTTTCCTCCGAAGTTGATTGGAGATGAAAGCGTTTGCGTCCCTGAATATTTGACTTCGGTATACATCAGGCTGAAGTGGTGTTTGCCGATACCTGCATAGGCTTCCACGGAAGGGATGCCTTTATTCGAGAGATCAAAGGTGTCTTTGAGATTAAACTCGGTACCCGCAGAGCCGCTCGCATCCAACCTCAAATCCGATTTTAATTCTGGAAACCAGTAGTAGGCTCTCGCTCCGAATTCAAGGGCGAAGGCTGGCGTCGTAAGACTAACTGTTAAAATAAAACCGGCTAACACACAAAAAACTGACAATACACACTTCTTCATAATGATCTCCTTCCTTGGTTTTTGTTGTTTTGGAAACGCTTTTCTGGGTTTTATAAAGGCCCCCGTTTTTCCTGATGGATTCTGACGGCATTTTGGATCAGGGTGGATATGACCATTGAGGGAAGCATACCAGCGCACGCTGCCTGTTCAAAGAA
>JAPLJQ010000435.1 GCA_026388495.1 Deltaproteobacteria bacterium
GTCGAGGAAAAACCGACATCAGTCTCAGCCATGACGGCATGTTTACGGCCTATGCCTTCACAATATGAAACAATACATGCGCTGTTACGGTTTGTAATGACGCAATCAAATCAATGTGACCGTCAACATTAGACATCCTTTGTCTAATATAAGATATGACAGGTCATACCATTATTGATGTGAGGTACCCGGAAGTATCCGTTCGCATACCGATTCCGGTAGAGAACGGCGCTTTCTCCTCTATCGCCTCATGGTTTCAAATTAACCGTGTTTTTATTCGAACGTCACAGGGCGAAGCCATCTCTTTTTATTGATTGCAGACGGGCTTTTCACCCGCATGTCTTGATCCGTAAGAAAAGGATGTGTTTGGCGAACAAAAAATGACTGATTATTTATAATGAAGGAGGGGAAAACATGAGTAATCCGTATGAAACAGCATTTCAAAGGTCTATACAGGACCCCGAGGGTTTCTGGGGCGAGGCGGCGGAAGATTGCCACTGGTACAAGAAATGGGATAAGGTCCTCGATGATTCCAACAAACCGTTTTATCGCTGGTTTGTCGGAGGAGAGATCAACACCTGTTACAATGCCCTGGACTTCCACATTGAAAACGGCAGAGGGAACCAGGCTGCCCTGATCTATGACAGTCCCGTCACAAATACAATCAAGACGTTCACCTATAGGGAGTTACGGGATGACGTAGCCAAATTTGCCGGAGCGCTTGCCGATCTGGGAGTGACAAAAGGCGATCGCGTCATTATCTATATGCCCATGATCCCCGAAGCGGTTATTTCCATGCTCGGATGTGCACGCATCGGCGCAGTCCATTCGGTGGTGTTCGGAGGATTTGCACCAAATGAACTGGCGACCCGTCTCAATGATGCCAAACCGAAAGTCATCGTTTCCGCATCTTGCGGCATTGAAGTTAAAAATATCATTCGTTACAAGCCGCTCCTTGACGGCGCCATTGAAATGGCTCAATCCAAACCTGAGCGATGTATCATTTACCAGCGCCCCATGGAAAAAGCGGCCATGATGCCGGGGAGAGACCTGGACTGGAACGATGTCATGTCAAAAGCCAAACCCCATGACTGTGTTCCCGTAGCCGCCACAGACCCCCTCTATATCCTTTATACCTCCGGCACGACCGCCCAGCCCAAGGGCGTTGTACGGGACAACGGCGGGCACGTGGTCGCTTTGAAATGGTCCATGAAAAACATTTACAATGTCGATGCCGGCGACGTGTACTGGGCCGCTTCCGATGTAGGCTGGGTTGTAGGACATTCTTACATTGTCTACGGCCCCCTCTTCAGAGGCTGCACCACCATCCTTTTCGAAGGCAAGCCTGTAGACACACCGGATGCAGGGGTATTCTGGCGGGTCATTTCCCAGCACAATGTCAGAGCTCTATTCACCGCTCCCACGGCGTTTCGGGCGATCAAGCGGGAGGACCCCAACGCCTTGCTGATGAAAAAATATGATCTGTCCAAATTTTACGCCCTCTTTCTTGCCGGCGAGAGGTCAGACCCCGACACGCTGCAATGGGCGGAAAAAAATCTGGCGGTACCGGTGATTGACCACTGGTGGCAGACGGAAACAGGCTGGGCAATCTGTGCCAACTGCATGGGTCTCCATCAATTCCCGGTCAAACACGGGTCGCCGACAAAACCGGCGCCCGGGTGGGATGTCCGGGTCGTTAACCTGGCTAACGAGGAAGTTGCACCCAACGAGACAGGCGCACTGGTTGTCCGGCTTCCCCTTCCTCCCGGATCACTCCCCACCCTCTGGAATAATGACGCCGGCTTTATCGAGGCCTATCTTGATGAATTCCCGGGATATTACAAGACTGCCGATGCAGGATATATTGACGAAAACGGATATGTTTCCGTCATGTCCCGTACCGATGATATTATCAATGTTGCAGGGCACCGTCTTTCTACCGGGGCAATGGAGGAGGTCCTGTCTGCTCATCCCGATGTGGCTGAATGTGCGGTGCTTGGCGTTGAAGACAATCTCAAGGGACAGGTCCCCGTCGGTTTCGTGGTGCTGAAGGCAGGGGTTACGCGTGATCGCGCCGAGATTATCAGGGAAGTCGTCCAGATGGTCAGAGATCGCATCGGACCTGTGGCGTCATTCAAGATAGCCACCGTCATAAAACGTTTGCCCAAGACCCGCTCCGGGAAAATCCTGAGAGGCACCATTCAAAAGATTGCAGACAACAAAGAGTACAAAATCCCTGCAACCATCGACGATCCATCAACCCTCAGAGAAATAGAAGATGCCCTGATTTCCATCGGGTATGCAACGGCAAGATTCAATTAGAGTTTACATAAATTTCCTTTTACCTCAATCCTCCCCTTCCTGCGGGAGGGTTTGAGGGAGAAGAGATACCCGACATCCCACCATACGTCATTGTCAAACGTCAATCCGATCCAAGACCTCTTCGTGATGCCATGATTAAGTGTTTATCATAGAGGGCAAAACTTTTTTCCGTTCGTCTATTATTCAATTATTTCATATTGATATCCTATGCCGGTACACCGACATACCCTTTTTTTTAGCCCGTGCCGGGCACGATCCAAAAGCTTCATCGTGCATCACCACACGCGGCAGTAACTAACTCAATATTTTTTATTTTGACAACTAACGTATCTTATGCAAATGATTAGCAATATTTTTTAACTGTCAACGGTTATAGGATACCGACGATAGTCGGTCTACACTATGTTAGCGGGCAAGAAGGAAACTACATGGCACAACTATTGAGAGGCCTTGGTTGGTGCTTGATCCTGGTAGCGGTAGCTGTTGTTGCCTATCCGCTCTTTCTCCCGATAGTAAAGTTCGATCCACTGATAAACGCCCTGCCGGCTGGCGTCTTGGTGGCCTTGGGTGCCCAGCTCCTTACGCAGGGCAAAAATTTTAGCGACGTTAACGAAAAGCGCTCTCTCTTTTTCCTTGATTCATGCGTTAAAGCATATGAAGAAGCACGCAATCTTTTGCAAGATGGGAATAACGAGCGTGTTAAGTGGATTGCTGCAGGCCGTGCGCTCGTTCATGCGAAAGAACTTGCGGCTAACGTTAGTGAAAATGCCCACCTCCGCGTTTTAGAACTTCATAAGCTCAAATACCGTGGCTTTTTCCACGGGGTTCTTGCCGACAAACCAGCTGCATTCTTCTTTGGTGCCAAAGACACCTCACTTCCTACTGACCAAGCAGCGGCATTATCTACTGCGGGGGAGGAGCGTGGTGGACGCCCAGTTACATCGACACTCAATGAGCTTTCCGATAAGTGTCTACGAGCGGTTTGGGAGGCTGCTCAGTGGCCGGTGGACTACCAAGATCCTTTAGATCGTGGATTTTCGGACGAGGAACAAGCAAAGCTCATAGTGTTATTTCCCGGGTTACATGAATTTCTCGAACATAAAAAAAGCTGGCATTCGGCGTCCGGCAA
>JAPLJQ010000313.1 GCA_026388495.1 Deltaproteobacteria bacterium
ACCGGAATTTGAACGTGCTGACAACATCTCGCGAACTAGAGTATATTCTTCTTCCAGGTCATTGTATGCTTTGCTGAATCCTGTGTTTGCTGGAGCATGATTTCCGAAATCCAGATATGGTAAGGATCACGGGTTTTACGCCAGGGCAGATCGCGCCCCTGCTTTCCATACCAGTCAAGAAGCCGCCCGGCAATGTCAGATACTGTTTCGCGTCGAACCGTTTTCACGGATATATTTCCATGAAAGGAATGTCCTTAACTTTCTGTTTTTGCACCCGGGGTGGTTGCTGAAAAAAAGAGGGAGAGACATGTCGGGCATAATACAAAAACGGCTCGTTTCGCTTCATGGACATTAGTCACCCGTTGAACAATCCAGTTTTTGTTTTGCGCGACGGCGGCGATCAAGCTGATCGCCTCTATGCCCTCAAGGGCGTCTTTATCTTCGCATTTTTCGGGCCATTCGAAGATTTCAGCATGTCCGCATACCCGGCATGTCAACTCTCCTGAAAGGAGTACAACACCCTGGGATGTTTCGATTCCTTCGCCCGTAATGTATTGGTCAGAGTGGATCTTTTTTTTAGCCAAAGTAAATTCTCCTGGAAAATAATGGGATATTGGGGTGGCACGTCTACCACGTCGTCATGAAAAGGTCAAAATAAATATTCGGTTCAGGCTGTAACGGAAAAGGTTGACGGGGGCAATCATTATGGTAATAGGAATAATCCTGATTGGCGTGTTTCAATAAAGGTCCGGATGCGCCTTTTCCAGTTATGTCATCTCGACGGAAGCCGGAAATCTTATAAGTGACATCATGTGCAGATGAATGTCTCCATGAGAAAGAAGCAAGTTATGATGCGGAAAATGTGTCTTGTTGCATTGTGTTTATGGATTTTTCCCGGAGTCGCTTTTTCCGCACCCCCGGAAAGAATCGTCTCCCTGGCGCCCTCCATTACGGAGATCCTCTACGACCTTGGCCTCGGAGACCGGATTGCAGCAGTAACCATTTTTTGTGATTATCCCCTTCAGGCGCTTGGTAAACCGAAAATCGGCGGCTTTGCAAATCCCTCCCTCGAAGCCATTGTTGCGACAAAGCCCGACATGGTGGTCATGACGGACGACGGCAATCCCCCGGAAATCTTCGCGCGATTAAAAAAACTCGGAATAAAAACCTATGTTTTCAGGGCGAAGCGCCTGAGTGAACTTCCTCAGGGCATACGGGACATGGGAACCGCGTTGGGTGTGAAAAAACAGGCTTTCAGGCGTGCGGAGAGAATCGAGCGGGTGCTCCAGGAATATGAAAAGAAGCTGAAAGCGACCCCGCATGGCCGTCCTAAAAAAGCGATTTTCATCGTGCATCCGGAACCGCTGGTTGTGGCGGGACCGGGGACGGTCATCAATGATGTCCTTGACCTTCTGGGATTACAGAATATCGCTTTCGATGCGGGTGTAAGGTATCCAAAGTACTCCATCGAAGAGGTTATGCGCCGGTCTCCCGATATCATTTTTATCGGGAAAGGCAAGATGACCGGGGAAAACGCCGGTCATCTGATAAAGAGATTGAGAAGGGTTGAGGCGGTAAAAAGGGGACGTCTCTATTATACGAGTGAATCCCTTTACAGGCTGTCCCCCAGAGTGACGACGGGCATATTGGAATTGGCAGGGTACCTTGACAAACGCTGACAGGAAGGATGTCCCGCGTTGCCGGTTAGGAGCTTGAATATCTAACAGGGGTTTTGCTCTTGACAAAAAGAATGTTCTTTGTTAGGAAGCCAAGAACATGAGATCGTCATAAAATATCATGAGGATTTGAAGACGTCTCCAAAAGGTGGATGCGTGGAAGAGGGGTGAAAGGCCCCCGCTGCCCCGCAGCCGTGAAGGGAACGAAAACCCATTTTGCCACTGTCATGACCCGGTCATGGCGGGAAGGCGGGTGAGTAGGTGGCCCGAAGCCGGAAGACCCATCCACCAGAAATGCCTCGCGGGAGGAACTGATTGATTAAACATTTCTTTTCATTCTTTTTTATTCTTTTATCCATTCCCGTATTTGTCACGCTAAGCGGGAGAACCGACCGCATGGTTACGTTGCCCAGAGTGATCCGGGTCAGCGTTGTCCTGTGTGTTATCGTCTTGTTTGTTTCACTGATCTCCATGCTCGCCGGTCCGAGCCATGTCGCGTCGATGTCCTTTCTCAAGACGCTTCTTTCTGGCTTGTATGGAGGAGATGTCAATCTATCTGAAACGGAAAAAACCATCCTCTTTTCCATCCGCCTGCCCAGGATTATTTTTGCAGGCCTTGTCGGTGCCGCCCTCTCGGTAGCCGGTGTCGTGTTTCAGGGTCTTTTGCGCAACCCCCTTGCGGATCCTTACATTTTAGGAATATCCGGCGGATCGGCCGTTGGAGCAATCATTGCCATATTAACGGGAATGAACGCCTTTCTTTTCGGCATTCCCGGCCTGGCTTTTTCAGGTGCACTGCTTACGATCGTGCTGGTTTACGGCATTGCCAGGACAAAGAAAGAAATCCATTCCACCACCCTCCTTTTGGCGGGCGTTATTGTCAATGCCTTTTTCTCCGCCATTATTATGTTCCTGATTTCCACAACCGGCGACAGGAATCTCCATAACGTCATGTTCTGGTTGATGGGGGATTTGAGCCTTGCCGAGTGGAACGAGATCATCCTGACGGGCTTCTTTTTCCTGACGGGTTTCGCCGTTATTTATCGTTACGCAAGACATCTGAATCTCATCGTCACCGGTGAAGAGACGGCCATGCACCCACCGCTCTGTGCGGAGCGCCTTATTTCATTTATCTTTTACGAAGAAAGGCCGTTTGATTGATGTCTATCGTAAAACTGGAACAGATCGGATTTACGTACAATGAATCCTGGGTTCTGAAGGATGTTTCTTTTGAGGTTGATAAGGGCGATTTTATCGGGATCATCGGTCCCAATGGATCCGGCAAGACAACCCTTCTGAAAGTTATCGACGGGATTCTTACTCCACGGGAGGGAGAGATATGGATAAACGGCGCCTTAACCCAGACGCTCAAGAGGGAAAATCTTGCTAAAATTATTGCCGTTGTCCCCCAGGAATCCCTGATGATCTTTCCGTTTACCGTTCACGAAATCGTTTTAATGGGTCGTGCACCCCATTTGGGGAAATGGCGGTTTGAAGGAGAGACGGATTTCAGGATCGCGCATCATGCCATGGAGATGACGGATACCCTTTCCTTGATGAATCGGGGCATGAATGCCCTAAGCGGCGGTGAGCGCCAGAGGGTCTTAATCGCGCGGGCGCTGGCCCAGCAGCCTCAGATCATGCTGTTGGATGAGCCTACGGCTTTTCTGGACATCAAACATCAGGTAGATTTTTTCGATTTAATTAAAACGCTGAACAAAAACCAGGCTCTCACCGTCATTGCCGTCACACACGACATCAACCTGGCATCGCTTTACTGTGACAGGATCATCCTTTTACACAACGGCAATATCCACTGTATGGGAAGCCCGGAAGAAGTCATTTCGGAATCCAGCATCAAGGACGTTTACGAGACGAACGTAGCCGTCGATAGAAATCCGGTGACCGGCAAGCCCCGTGTCACCCCGTTGAGTGCACATCCATCGGAGGGAGGAAGCCGGTTTGACGCCGGCGCTGCCCCGCAACTGTGAGCGGAACGAAATCCACAGAAAGCCACTGATTTTCCACGTGAGGAATATCGGGAAGGCGTGGACGTAGGAAAAAAAGCCGCAAGCCAGGACACTCATCTGATGGGTCAAATAAACTTATTCCCGAGGGGGAAAGGAGAAACTTCAAATGAAAAAGATTTTAAAATTACTCATTATCTTTGCCGTTTGCTTGCTAATCGTTCAGTGGAGCGGTTATGCTGTAGCTGCACAGGAGGGTGGGTCGCAGGAAAATGCCGTGATGCTGGAAGCGGTCATCGTCACGGCAACGAAGACGCCGGAAAAACGCAGGGATATTCCCAACTCCGTCGTCATCGTGGACAAAAAGGATATACAGGCGTCCGGAGCAAAAAGTGTCGGTGATTTGCTGTCGAATGAATTGGGCATTGACTGGCGAACCCGCGGCAATTATGGAGGCGCCAAAGAAGAAATCAAAATTCGCGGGATGGAAAGCAACGCCACACAGGTATTTGTCAACGGCGTCAACGTGAATTCCCCGTCTCTGGGCGATGCAGATGTGAGCAAAATTCCCCTCAACAATATCGAGCGGATCGAGGTGGTCAAAGGATCAGGTTCCCTCCTCTACGGTTCCGGCGCCATGGCGGGGACGGTCAACATCATCACGAAGCGGCCCCAAAAAGACAAAATGGTTCTGAAGGCTGAAGCAGGTTACGGTTCACAGAACACGTATCGTTTATCGGCGGAACAGGGCATGTTCCTCGCCGGGGATTTCGGATATTACCTGACGGCGGGCAGATCGGAAACGGACGGCTTTCGGGATAACAGTGATCTCAGGCATAACGATGTATCCCTGAAGCTGGTCCTGGATAAGAAAGAAGCCATCGATATCAGTCTCTATGGCGACTACGTCGACAGGACGTTCGGCCTGCCCGGCGTCAAGCCGCCTGAGGGCACGCGGGATTATTACAGAAGCGGCGTTAAATTTTACAACAGCGAGGCGTCAAGCCTGCTGAACAAGGGCGGCGACAAAGACGGTCACCTGGTCCTTGAGGTTAAGGGGAAGCCATTGAAATCACTCGGCTACAATCTCAAAGGACATTACGCGAACATGGATGGTTACAACTACACGAGGTACGAATCCACGGGCAAAGGAAAAGAAGACTGGGTCACCAATCAAGTGCTCGGAGCGGACGGTTCTCTGGACATCCACCCCATAGATGGCGCAACACTGCTGCTGGGCGGCGAATACAAGGATTTTGACTGGAAGAGTCAGAGTTATGGCCTGGATGCCTCCGGTTCCCCCATCTCCGAAACCACGACAAAAGCCCGCGTGTTTACCAAAGGCGCATTTGCGGAAGGGCAATACAGACCTTCGCAGTACTGGAAGGCACTGGCCGGTGTCAGGCACGAAGTCAACTCCATGTTCGGCTCGGAAAACCTCCCCCTTTTCGGGTTGATTATCAACCCCTTCGATACGACGGCTTTTAAGATCAATCACGGAAAACACTTCCTGGCGCCGAGCCTCAACCAGCTCTTCTGGCCGGAGGACGCGATGGGCAGGGGAAACCCCGATCTCAAACCGGAGATAGGCTGGCATACCGACGTAACTGCCGAGCAGTCGTTCCTTGACAATAAAATATTTATGACCGTATCGTATTTTCACTGGAACGTGGATGACAAGATTCAGTGGGTCATGGACACCACGGGGGTTTCCAGTCCGATAAACCTGGCCGGTTACAAGGCGGACGGCCTTGAAGCGGGCGTCAGAATCGGACCATATTACGACTTCACTCTGGCCTTGAACTATACGTATACGGACGCGGAAGAGGAAAACCGCGCATACACCCGGCAGGACTACACGACGCCGGATATCCGGTATGCCCTGGTTAAGCGGCGCGCCGCCTACACGCCGGATCATCAGTTCAAGGGCGACCTGATATATCGGAGCACAATCGGGTTGACCATGACGGCGACAGCCCGCTATATGAGCGACAGGGTCATGTATCAGACAGAAAAAATCACCACCACCGGCGTCAATACGAAAACGGTCACCTACACCCTCGATCCCTACTGGACGATGGATTTGAAAATGGAACAGCGCCTTTACAAACACTGGATTCTTTCCCTGTCGGGAAATAACCTGTTTGACAAAGCTTACGATACCTACCTGGCAACCTTTACCGACCGCAGCAAAGCTTCGACGGATCCGGGCAGAACCGTGATGTGCGGGTATCCGGGAGCAGGAAGGTCTATCTTTGCCGGTGTGGCTTATGAATTTTGATGGTGTTACAAAAAGTCAAAAAAACCACTAAGTACAATGGTTCATAAATTCGGTTACGTATTGTCATTTCGAACGAAGTGAGAAATCTTAATGGATATGAGACGGTAATAGATATCTCCCTTCGGTCGATATGACACAGAATTTACAAAATGAAGCAATCTTCTTGATAGAAGATTGCTGGGATGAAGAAGGATGAATAACCACGTCAAAAAAGAAAACGTGCCCGCCCGATGTGTGGCGGTTTTAGGAACGGGTTCGGATACAGGGAAAAGCATTGTCGTGGCGGCGCTGTGCCGTATCTTTAAGGATCTCGGCATTCGCGTCGCCCCGTTTAAAGCCCAGAATATGTCCAACAACTCCTATGTCACACCCGAAGGCGGGGAGATGGGGCGGGCACAGATCGTCCAGGCTGAAGCGGCGCGTATCGCCCCCCATGTGGACATGAATCCGGTGCTTCTCAAACCGTCAACGAATACGGGCGCCCAGGTCGTCTTGTACGGGAAACCCATGGGAAACAGGGAAGCAAAGGATTACTTTTCCTGCACGGATGACCTCTTCGGGAAAGCATACGCCAGCCTGCAACGATTGCGCGCGTCATACGCACTCATCGTCATGGAAGGCGCCGGTTCCTGCGCCGAGGTCAATCTGCGATCGCAGGATTTTGTCAATTTTCGCATGGCCCATGCCGCCGATGCACCGGTCATTCTGGTCGCCGACATTGACCGGGGCGGTGTCTTCGCCCAAATTATCGGCACACTGAATATTATCCCCAAAGGAGACAGAAAGCGGGTTAAAGGCATTATCATTAACCGATTCCGCGGCGACGCCGATCTTTTCAAAACGGGCATTGAATACATCGAAAACCGGACCGGCCTTCCCGTCCTGGGCCTTATCCCGTATTTCCATCACATCCAGATAGACTCGGAAGACGGTGTGCCGCTGGATGCCCTGATAGACCCGCCGTCCGGCCCTGAACCGGGTAAGATAAACATGGGCGTCATACGGCTCCCGCACATTTCAAATTTTACGGATTTCAATCCCTTCGAGAGAGACGCCTCCGTCAACCTCCATTACCTCGTGCGGCCCCGCAACCTGGATGGGTACGACGTGGTCTTCATCCCCGGCACGAAGAATGTTCCTTCAGATATGGAATGGCTTAAGTTTACGGGTTGGGAAGCCAGCCTGGCGGAATTCGTCCGCAGCGACGGCCGACTCGTCGGGATATGCGGCGGCTATCAGATGCTGGGGAAACTCATTCGCGATCCTTACGGCATCGAAGGGACGCCGGGAGATACACCGTGTCTCGGCTTATTGGATGCAGAGACCACCCTGCACAGGGAAAAAATACTCTCCCGCTCGTCTGGGGTATGGGAACAAAACGGAGAAGATATAGAAGGTTACGAGATACACATGGGCATCACGGAACGCGGTCCCGGTGTGCTTCCCGTTATACGCGTTCTGTCGCAAAACGGGGAGCCTGCCGACGATTTTGACGGGGCTGCATCATCGGACGGCAGGATATGGGGCACTTATTTCCACGGCCTGTTCGATATGCCCGGCTTCAGACATACTTTTCTGAAAGCGATTCGAACCGACTATAGCCCCGGTGGAAGCGATGGTGACACCGGCCATATCTCCGATTTCAAGGACCGCCAGTATGACCTGCTGGCCGAACACTTCCGAACGCATCTTGACATGGACAAACTGTTTAAGATCGTGGGTTTTGATCAAAAAGCCGGCAGACTGAGGAGGAGGTAAGGCGCTCGAATGAACAGCGACGAAACAAAAGGCAGGGGACGAATCATTCTCTTCACGGGCGACGGCAAGGGAAAAACAACGGCCGCCCTGGGCATGGTTCTCCGTGCCAGCGGGCACGGCATGAAGGCATTGATCATTCAGTTCGTGAAAGCAGACCCGTCAACGGGGGAACTGGCCGCATGCAGACATCTTCCCGGTGTCGAGATCGTGCAGACCGGAAGGGGATTTATCCCGGAGCGAACAAGTCCTGAATTTCAGGAACACTGCAGGGCCGCCAAGGGTGGCCTGAGCCTGGCCGAACGGGCGATTGTATCGGGGAGATATGATCTCGTCTTGCTGGATGAGATATGCCACGCCGTCGGGAAAGGGCTCCTGGATGAGAATCAGGTCATCGAAGTCATCCGTAAGGGCGGAACCGGAACCTGCATGGTTATGACGGGCCGCAATGCCCCGGCGGGGCTTGTATCCCTTGCCGATACGGTGACGGAGATGCGCCCCGTCAAGCACGGCTTTACAGACGGATGGAAGGCGCAAAAAGGAGTGGAGTATTAACCATGGATTGTCCACGGATCGTCATAGCAGGCACGCACAGCGGTGTGGGAAAGACGTCCCTCACCCTTGCTGTCGTGGCCGCGTTGAGAAAGCACGGGTTGAAGGTGCAGACCTTCAAGGTGGGTCCGGATTTTCTGGATCCATCCTATCTTGCTCTGGCCTCGGGGAGACCCTGCTACAATCTCGACGGCTGGATGGCAGGAAAAGACTACGTTTGCGGGCTGTTTGCCCGTGCCGCCGAAAACGCAGATATCTCCGTCATCGAAGGGGTCATGGGCCTCTTTGACGGCGCCGATCCGGACAGCGCTGAGGGGAGTACGGCGGAAATCGCGCGCTGGCTCGATGCCCCCGTGCTTCTAGTCGTGGATGCGGGCGGCATCGCCCGAAGTTTTGCCGCGGTCGTGAAAGGTTATGCGGAGTTCGAAGCGGGTTTGAATGTTGCCGGAGTCATCGCGAATCGCTGCGGTTCGGAACGCCATGCATCGTGGCTTGCTGCGTCACTTGCGGCAGCATCGCTGCCGCCCCTGGTGGGAGCCATTCCGACGGATGGTCTTCCTCACCTTCCCAGCCGCCATCTGGGGTTGGTAACGGCTGATTCCGGAAATCTCTCCAGGTCGGTTCTCGATGGGCTCGGGGATGCCTTTGAAAGGTACGCATCGATTGAGGAGGTCATAAAAACGGCCCGCAATGCACCGTCTCTTGACTTACAATCCATTACCTTCCCTCCCCCGGTGGGAGGGATTGAGGGAGGGGGCGAAACAGGGAATCAGACCAAACGCATATCCATCGGTGTTGCCTATGATGCGGCCTTTCACTTCTATTACAGCGATCTCTTTGATGAATTGGAAATGATGGGGTGCATGCTGAAGTTTTTTTCACCGATTACAGACAACCATCTTCCGGAAGGACTTGATGCCCTATATA
>JAPLJQ010000322.1 GCA_026388495.1 Deltaproteobacteria bacterium
AAAAAGTCAAATTTCGGTGCTGCTTGTCATTCCCGTGAAAACGGGAATCCAGTATTTTCAGATATATACACACTACCTGGATTCCCGCCGGAGCCTGCCCTCGAAAGTACTTGTCGGGGGCGGGAATGACGACTTTTTATGAAGGCGTCAAGTTTGCTTCGAGGGTATTCATTATGCGATATCACGTTAATGTTATTCATGTTTATTTAAGTTTACATCGATATTTTTTCATGTTAAAAGTGCGAAATTAATCAATAACGAAAAGATTGTTGGGAGAATACATGAAAGCAAAGGACTTAATGGTGCCGATTCATGATTACCTGACGCCGGACAGCAATCTCAAAGAGGCTGTCAATCTCCTCAAGGTTGGCGAAAGAGGAGATCAGAAGGTCGGTGTCATGGGATTGCCCGTTCTTGATAAAAACGGGAAACTCATCGGGATGCTGTCGATGACGGACATTCTGAAGGCGGTGTATCCCTCGTACATGTCCATGATGAACCTGGGTGGATTTACCTGGGATGGAATGCTGGAGTCTCTTGCGAAACAGGCGGGAGATAAAAAGGTAGAAATGCTCATGACCCGGGATGTTGTGACCGTCCGTGAAGATGATTTCCTCATGGAGTGTGTGGATCGGATCCTTAAGAAACAGGTCAGGAGAATGCCCGTCCTGGATAAAACAGGCAAAGTAGTCGGTATGCTTTACATGCGGGACATCTTTTTTGCCATCACGAAGGCGATGCTCGAGGAAGATAGTGGAGGTGGAAAATGAGCCAGGAAGTTGCGACGGCAGCAAATCAAATAGTGATGGGGCCGGCCTTCTGGATTGCCACGGCGGTTTTTCTTCTGGCTTATGCCTTAATCATTTGGGAAAAGATTCACAAGACCATTGTGGCCATTTTTGGCGCCGCCCTGCTGATTGTTATCGGTATCATCACGCAGGAGGAAGCCTTTCATTCAATGGATCTGGGAGTGGACTGGAACGTGATCTTTCTCCTGATCAGCATGATGGTCATCATCAACATCATGAAGCCGACGGGCTGCTTTGAGTACCTCGCTATTAAGTGCGCCAAGGTGGCGAAAGGGCAGCCTTTCATGATCATGGCGATCTTTTCGACAGTTACAGCGGTGGTCTCGGCATTTCTGGACAACGTCACGACGGTGCTTCTCATCGCCCCGGTGACGCTGCTCATTTGCCAGGCGCTGGAACTGGATATCGTGCCCTTTCTCATCACCGAGGCCATCGCCTCCAACATCGGCGGCACGGCAACCCTTATTGGCGACCCGCCAAACATTATGATCGGCTCCAAGGCGCTGCTTGGGTTTATGCCTTTTGTGTACAATTTGACGCCGGTTATCATTGTCGTCCTGATTGCCTACATCATTACCATCTATTTCATCTTCGGGAAGCGGCTGACCGTCAAGGAGGAACTTCGACAACGGGTCATGGCCATGGATGAAAATGAGGCCCTCAAGGACCCGGTGCTCCTGAAAAAATCTCTCGTGGTCCTGGCCGTGACGATGACAGGGTTTGTGGCTCACGGAGCGCTCCACTTGGAGCCTGCCACGATCGCCCTTTTCGGCGCGGGACTTCTCCTGCTGGTTTCGGGGATCAAGGATCCGCACCATGTCCTGGCAGAAGCGGAGTGGTCTTCTCTCTTCTTCTTTATCGGCCTGTTTATCATCATCGGTGCCGTTGTCAAAGTCGGTCTCATCAAGTGGATGGCCATCCAAGTGCTGGAACTTACCCAGGGAAACCTGTTAGGGACAAGTATGATCGTCCTGTGGTTCTCCGCCTTTGCTTCGGCATTTATCGACAACATCCCCTATGTGGCCACAATGAACCCCCTCATCATCGACATGGCAAAGCAGCTCTGGCCGAATCTTTCTGGTGTGGAGTTGTTGCATCATCCCGATCTCATGCCCATGTGGTGGTCACTGGCCTTGGGCGCCTGTCTCGGTGGAAACGGAACGGCCATAGGCGCATCCGCCAATGTCATTGTTGTCGGGATGGCGGAGAAGATGGGGCATCCCATATCTTTCAGGAAATTCATGCTCTACGGCATGCCCTTGATGATCGAGTCTGTCTTTATCTGCATGATCTATATCTGGCTGCGGTATTATGTGCTGCACATTTAAAAATAGTAAAAAATAGTAAAAATAGGGACAGCGCCCATTTTTCTCAGCAAAAAAAGGCGCTGTCCCTATTTTATTGTCAATAAGGAGAACCGAAAAATGTGGATGGTGAAAGCGCTATGTGCCCTAATACTTATTTAATCATTTCGATTGTGTGCGCCGCGATCACGATTATCTGGGGGCTCGGGATCAGGAGCGGAATCCTCAAGCTGGATGCGGGGACTGCCAGAATGCAGGAAATCGCCTCATTTATTGAAGAAGGCGCCAGTGCCTATATGAATCGGCAGTATTTCACCATCGCGGTCGTCGCTTTTGTGATTTTTGTGTTGCTGTTCTTAGTTTTCGGACTGCAAAACAGTTGGAAATTTGGCGGACTCATTGCCATGGGTTATCTCGTAGGAGCGGGTTTCAGCGCTCTGGCCGGATATATCGGCATGTTTGTTTCCGTCAAGGCAAACGTCAGAACCGCTCAGGCTGCCACGCGGGGTCTTTCAGCAGCCCTTGATGTGGCATTTAAAGGTGGCGCCGTGACGGGTCTTCTTGTCATCGGGTTAGGTCTCCTCGGGGTTGCGGGTTACTACCTCATGATTACCACCTTTTTCTATGTCGATAATGTGGCTGACGCGGTAAAGCCTTTAGTCGGATTGGCGTTTGGA
The DNA here is from genome assembly GCA_026388495.1 of Deltaproteobacteria bacterium. Lineage (GTDB taxonomy): Bacteria > Desulfobacterota > Syntrophia > Syntrophales > UBA2185 > JAPLJQ01. The sequence goes on from JAPLJQ010000322.1 coordinate 2,791, forward strand.
TCAAGCCTGATCAGTGTTTTTGCGCGATTGGGCGGCGGCATATTTACGAAAGCGGCGGATGTCGGCGCTGATCTTGTCGGAAAAGTGGAGGCCGGCATTCCCGAAGATGACCCGAGAAATCCCGCCGTGATTGCAGACAATGTGGGGGACAATGTGGGGGATTGCGCCGGTATGGCCGCCGACCTGTTTGAAACATACGCCGTCACTGCCGTTGCCGCCATGCTGCTTGGGTCCATTCTGTTTAAGGACCAGATGGTGGTCGTTTATCCACTCGCGCTTGCCGGCATTTCAGCTCTGGCCTCCATTGTCGGTACGTTTTTTGTAAAACTCGGAAGCGATGACAATATCATGAAGGCTCTCTACAAGGGCCTCTTCGTGAGCGCCCTGATTGCCGTCGTCGCGTTCATGGGAATCACCTGGATGATCTTTCCGAAGGGTATCGTGACGATTGAAGGGATGGCGATCTCCCCCGCCGCCCTGTTCTTTGCATCCACCGTCGGTATTGTCGTTACCGCACTCCTGGTCATGATTACGGAGTACTTCACGTCCACTGCCTTCAAACCTGTGAGAACCATTGCGGAGGCCTCGGTTTCCGGCCACGCGACGAACATCATCGCGGGGCTTGCCATCGGGATGAAATCAACGGCACTGCCCGTCATCGTGATTGCTCTCGGTATCATCACGTCTTATCTGATAGCAGGCATTTATGGGGTTGCCCTGGCAGCCATGGCCATGTTATCTCTGGCGGGCATCATCGTGGCTCTTGATTCGTACGGACCCATCACAGATAATGCCGGTGGAATTGCCGAGATGGCCGAGATGGGGGAGGATGTGAGAAAGGTGACAGACCCGCTGGATGCTGTGGGGAATACCACCAAGGCGGTGACCAAGGGGTATGCCATAGGGTCGGCGGCATTGGCGGCTATTGTTCTGTTCTCATCATATATTCAGGATCTAAAGGATGCGGCCATGCAGGCGGCTCCTGGCGTGTCGGGGATTGTGGAACGAATAGACAGCGCTTTTTCTCTGTCCGATCCCTATATCATTATCGGTCTGTTTATCGGAGGGTTGATTCCGTTTTTATTTTCTGCTTACGCCATGGAGGCTGTGGGGAAAACCGCCGGTGAGGTCGTTAAGGAAGTCCGGCGGCAATTCAGAGAAATCCCGGGCATCATGGAAGGTACGGTCAAGCCGGATTATGCGACGACCGTCGATATCGTCACAAAAGCGGCTATCAGGCAGATGATGGTGCCTGCGTTGTTGCCCGTCGGGGTTCCTGTATTGCTTCTTGTTGTCGGCGCACTGCTCGGTTACTTCCAAGGGACACCTCTTATCGGCGCTAAAATGATCGGCGGGGCTCTTGTGGGAAGTATCGTGACGGGGTTGTTTGTCGCCATTTCCATGACATCCGGCGGCGGTGCGTGGGATAACGCCAAGAAGTATATTGAAGAGGGCAATTTCGGAGGCAGGGGCTCCTTTGCCCGTCAGGCATCCGTTACGGGGGATACGGTGGGCGATCCTTACAAGGACACAGCCGGGCCCGCCATCAACCCCATGATCAAAATTCTGAATATTGTCGCTTTATTACTTGTCGTATTCCTCGTATAAAAATAGGGCCTATTTTATCCTTCCGATCTCTCCCATGAACCGGGGATGGTGGCCGGGAACTGCCAGAGACTGACGCCATTACGGTCGGCCGC
>JAPLJQ010000512.1 GCA_026388495.1 Deltaproteobacteria bacterium
AGGGAAAAAACATTATCAAGGTTTGTGACGGGACTGCATGTCACGTGAATTCCTCCACCGCTATTATCAGGACTCTTGAGAATGAGTTGCAAATAACGAATGATGAGACAACAGAAGACGGCCTTTTTACGTTGCAGAAGGTTGCCTGCCTTGGCTGTTGCTCCCTTTCACCGGTTATTATGGTTAATAGTGAGACATATGGGCTCCTTACTCCGAAAAAGGTCCAGGAGATCCTAAAGGAGTATAAAGAAAACGGCAAGGGAGAACACTGACATGAACGAGGAGAAGAGGATGAAAACAATCAAAGTGGGGCTTGGAACCTGCGGTGTATCAGCAGGCGCTGAAAAGACCTATGAGGCAATAAAGCTTGAGGTAGAGAGAAAGAACATCCAGGCTGTTTTGAAAGAGACGGGATGCAACGGTATGTGCTACCGTGAACCGCTTGTTGAGGTTATTGATGAGGATAATCACTCTTTCATATATGGTGAGGTCACGCCGGAGAAGGCAAAAAGGATCATGGACGAACACGTCCTGGGGAACAAACCTGTTCATGAATGGGTTGTACGGAATTCAGGACCGACTGATGATGACTCTTTTTTTCAGAAACAGCGGCGCATCGTGCTTCGGAACTGTGGGATTATCGACCCTAATTCTATTGAAGAGTATATAGCTGCAGGAGGTTATCAGGCAATCCAGAAGATATTGAAAGAACATACGCCTGAAGATGTAATAGACATAATAACCAGGTCCGGGTTGCGCGGAAGAGGTGGCGGCGGATTTTTAACCGGTGTAAAATGGGGCTTCTGCCGGCAGGCCGAAGGAAACCATAAGTACATTATCTGTAATGCAGACGAAGGTGATCCCGGTGCGTTCATGGATAGGTCTACTCTGGAAAGCGATCCCCATGCCGTATTAGAGGGGATGATGATTGGAGCTTATGCCATCGGGGCCGAAGATGGGTATGTTTATGTCCGTGCCGAATATCCTAAGGCTGTCCAGCGCTTGAAAGATTCTATCAGGAATCTCCTGGCAAAGGGATTTCTCGGAAAAAATATTTTCGGCTCGAATGTAAATTTTTTCATAAAGATCAAAGAGGGCGCCGGTGCATTTGTATGCGGTGAGGAGACAGCCCTTATTGCTTCAATAGAAGGCAAGCGGGGTATGCCGCGTTTCAGACCCCCATTTCCTGCCAATAAAGGGTTATGGGACAATCCTACCAATATCAATAATGTTGAGACTTTTGCCAACGTTCCCTGGATCATTATGAATGGACCGGAAGCTTTTTCCTCTATGGGAACAGAAAACAGCAAGGGCACCAAGGTATTTGCCTTGTCGGGTAAGATCAAGCGCGGCGGGTTAGCGGAAGTGCCTATGGGTATCACTATAAATGAGATTATTTACGACATCGGCGGCGGCATAAAAGAAGACAAAAAGTTTAAGGCAGTGCAGATGGGAGGCCCCTCGGGCGGTTCTATTCCAGCTTCCATGGGTGATCTCCAGATCGATTACCAGCAGATCAACAAGACAGGGGCTATCATGGGATCCGGCGGTCTTGTGGTCATGGACGAAACTACATGCATGGTGGATATGGCCAAGTTCTTCCTCCGGTTCACACAGGACGAATCCTGTGGAAAGTGCACCTTTTGCCGCATAGGCACAAAGCGGATGCTTGAAATCCTGGAAAGGATTACTGACGGGAATGGGCAGGAAGGCGACATTGATCTTCTCCAGCACCTTGCCTATCAGATCAGGAATAA
>JAPLJQ010000107.1 GCA_026388495.1 Deltaproteobacteria bacterium
CGTGTGCTCTTCCGATCTCTTCACTGGACGACACATGCCTGACCGACCGTATCCCAATATGGGGACATGCTGCGCAACCTGTCAATAATGGATGGCATCTTTTCAATAACGACGCTTATTTCCTCTTCCGTGTTATAAATGCTAAGACTGAACCGGATGGATCCATGAGCCATGGTGAACGGAACACCCATGGCACGCAAAACATGGGAAGGCTGCAAAGAACCTGACGTACAGGCTGAACCGGAGGATGCACAGATTCCGTATTCGTCCATTAGAAGGAGGATGCCCTCCCCTTCTACGAATTCAAAACTGACGTTTGATGTGTTGGGAAGCCGGTTGAACCGGTCTCCGTTGACCCGGCTGTTAGGAATGCGCGACAGAAGCTCTGTTTCCAGCCTGTCCCGCAATCGCTTCACCGTGGTGTTCTCCATTTCCATATTGCGTGCAGCCAGTTCGCACGCCTTCCCCAGCCCGATGATGCTGGGGGTATTTTCCGTACCGCCCCGGCGTTCCCTTTCCTGGTGCCCCCCGATCAGGAAAGGTGAGTACTTCGTGCCTTTACGGACATAGAGGATTCCAATACCCTTTGGCGCATGGAGCTTGTGACCGGATATGGACAGCATATCGATGACATTGGTCTTCATGTTAATCGGAATCTTTCCCGCCGCCTGGACGGCATCGGTATGGAACAGGATGCCCTTTTTGTGGGCAAGTTCCGCCGCCTTTTCCACTGGGAAGATTACCCCTGTTTCGTTGTTGGCCCACATGAGACTGACAACCGCCGTATCCGGCGTCAGACTTATTTCAAACTGATTCATGTCCAGAAGGCCGTCCTTATCCACAGGCAGTTCTGTGATGCGGTAGCCCTGCCTCGACAGATGAGCGCACAGAGACCTGACAGCAGGATGCTCAACCCGGCTCGTCACAATGTGACGCCTGTCCGGATGAGCTGTCAGGGCTGACCGGATGGCGGCATTGTCGCTTTCAGTACCGCAACTGGTGAATATGATTTCTTCGGGTGTCGCTCCAATCAGGGCTGCCGTCTGTTCCCGGGCCTCACGGACTTCCTTCGCGACCTGCCCCCCAAACGAATGCATGCTGGACGGATTTCCGTAAAGGTCGCTGAAATAGGGGAGCATGGCATCCAAAACTTCCGGGGCGACCCGGGTCGTTGCATTGTTGTCCAGATAAATCGTTTTCATGGCGTCACCTCTTCAATGACCAGCTCCGGCGATACAAGATCCCGGAGCTTCGCTTCGACAAAATGTTTCAGTGTGATGTCCGCCGCCTTGCAGGTCGCACATGCACCCCGTGTAGCGACAAGAACGCGGTTGCCGATCACATCGACAAGTTCGATATCACCGCCGTCGTTCTTCAGGGATGGTCTGATTTCACGTTCAATCGTCTCCTCAATCATTTTGATTTTCTGAATGTTGGAGAGTTTCGGTCTGATCATCGGCCTGGCGCCAGACCGGACCCTGTCGATAATTTGCCTGATGGCATCATGACAGCCTCCGCAACCGCCGCCGGCCTTGGTGTAGTTCGTCACTTCTTCAACCGTTGAAAGATTATTCTCCCTGATTGCCTGTTCTATTTCACGATCCGGGACGCCAAAGCACTCGCACACGATCTGAGCCGTCTGTTCTTTTGAGGAAATGCCCTGATAATGTTCGACAGCCTTTTCCAGGGCCTGTTTCCCCATCACGGAACAGTGCATTTTCTCCTGGGGAAGGCCACCGAGATAGGCCGCGATATCCTGGTTTGTCACTTTCATGGCCTCTTCCACGGTCATCCCTTTGATCATTTCTGTCAGGGCAGATGACGTTGCTATCGCACTGGCACAGCCGAAGGTCTTGAATTTAACATCCTTGAACCTTTTGTTTTCGTCCAGTTTAAAAGAAAGCTTGAGTGCATCCCCGCATGCTATGGAACCGACTTCAGCCACCCCATCCGGATTTTCGACTTCCCCCACATTACGGGGGTTGAGAAAGTGATCTTTGACTTTATCCGTATATTCCCACATAAGCTCTCCTTTGTTTTCAGACATTATGTCATAGAGTATTGACGAACCCGTAAAAAGTCCCCCCAACTTGTCATTCCCGCGCAGGCGGGAATCTACAACATGCTTAAATAACTGGATTCCCGCTTTCGCGGGAATGACAAAAACGGGCCAAAATTGACTTTTTACGAAACCATCAGTATTAAGGCATTGAAAATTTAATTCCGGTAACACCCCGTACTACTATCAGGATTTGCATCTGAAATCAACACCGATGCGGAAAATGGGTGACTGGCCCTTATCATACATTTCCCTTGACTTAACCTGTGGCTTTATTTTATTAATCTCCGGAATAAGGATAAGGTCCTTTAACCATTTCATTAACCCTTCATCGGGGACATGCGATGTGGATGAATGAAACACCCCGTTTCTCAAAGCAAGAGATGCGGGGTTATTTTTTGAGTCGCTGACTGCCGGTATTTTGCTGACTTAACCGTTAAACAGGGATTGAGGGGGGTTTTGCAATAAAATGTTCCTCGTAAGAGCATGTGTAGGGTGCGGCTATTGCTGTATAACGGCCAGGTGCTCAATTGGATTATTCCTGTTCGGGCAAGAAGGAAGATGCCCCGCATTGAAATGGAATGGAAACAGATATATGTGTGAGTTGGTTGACCTATACAAAAATGCCCTGAACATCGACAGGGGATGTTGCGCCCCTCTTAATACCTGGAGAGAGAAAGTGAGAGAAAGGAAAGAGGTATTCAATCAATGATGAATAGAAGAGGACGACGAGTAGAAAGGTGTTCCATATAACGTGTCGGCTTCACTTTTTAAATCCCAGGGATGCCAGATAATCCTCTGCCGCTTTAAGACCCAGCCCTGCTGCGGTTTTCATGTCCTGGAGGGATTCCCTGATAAGCCTTAATTCCCTGTATGCCAGCGCGCGGATGTAGTAGGCGATAGATTCTTTCGGATTAATCTCGATTGCCCTGCTGCAATATCTGACTGTCCGTTCATAGTTTCCCAGCTTTCCATAGGCAACACCCCGATAGAGATAGGGCTTCGTGTTTTTCGGATCCAATTTCATGACCGTGTTGAAATCTTCCGCTGCCCTTTCATACTCTCTCAACTCCCACAAGACGATCCCCCGGTAGAGGTATTCTGTGGCATTTACGGGTTTTATCTCCTTTATTTTTCTGAACTCCCGAATAGCCATTTCATCGTTTTCAGGACCGCCGTAGGCCTTCGTGAAGGCGCCGTAGGCGAGGATATCCCGAGGGTCCATCTCCAGGGCCTTCTGATAATCGTCCAAGGCTTTCCCATAGCTACCCAGACGCCCGTAAGCTATCGACCGGAGCAGGCAGACACGTACATCCCGGGGATTCATTTTCAGGACAACATCATAGTCCCTGATGGCCTTATCATATCTGCCGGCTGCCCCGTAAGCGACCCCGCGTCTATAATAGGCGCTCTCCTGTTTCGGATTGTGTGCGATGATGTCGTCATAATACTCGATGGGCGTGTCATGGATTCCCAGTTTCTGGTAAGCCAGGGCAAGACTGGCGGGGGCTTGCGAATGTTTAGGATTTTTTTCAAGAGCCCGGTGATAATCATTGATGGCAAGGGGCATGTTGCCTGTTTTTTCATAAAATCTGCCCCATTGATAATAAGCTTCGGCATAATTGGCATTGATCTTGATGGCCCTGCTGCAATCCCTCATCGCTTTTTCGATCTCTCCCCTTTTTTCCTCGAGAACAGCGCGGCCGAGGTAGATCGATTCATCTCGCGGATTCAGTTCAACAAGCCTGTTGAAATCATCCAGGGCCTTCTGTAATTCGCCATTTTTTTCAAAGACTCTCTCCCGGTAAAGATAAAAAAGCCTTTCCTCTTTCTGAAGTTCGATGGCCTTCGTGAGGACATCTATTGCTTCCCGGTCCTTTCCTGATAGCAGCAGCCGGTATCCCTCGCGGCAGAGAATCCAGGCGTTCAACCCATCGACGGCAAGGCGATATTGTTTTTCTATCGATTCATTCGTGCCCGTTGATGCGGGTCCATTTTTCAGCTCATCTATCTTGATAAGCGCCGTTTCAACTCTTCTCCCGATCTCCTTTAAGTCGGCGCTCATCTGGAAATCCTTGCGGAGTGAATCCAGGGCCTTCACAACGACCAGGGGATCGGTCACGATTTTCGCCCTCATGGAAAAATACTTTCCGTCACGGCTTTCCGAAACCGCCTCCAATCGCACCAGCGATGATGTTAGGTAACGGAAATCTCCCCGGCTGAGTTTAAAACTTCTTGCCTCTGTATGTTCCTCAAGATAACTTACAAGTTCCGCGTAAAGAAGTCTTTCAACCTCCGCCCGGACTATGACTCTGGAGGACATATCACTGTCCATCTCCCTCGCCTGATAGGTATATCCCTTTTCAAAGGTCTTGACTTCAGCAAAGGCAGGACAGCTCGTGAACAGGAATGATGGAACCATCAATAAAGTAGAACACAATACAGTGATGATTGTCTTTCCATTCATTCATCAGCCTCCCGAAATCCACCATGAGTTAATTATGACGTACTCGCAAAAAGTCAAAAATCCCGTCACTCCCGCGAAGGCGGGAGTCCAGATCTATTTAATATTACTGGATTCCCGCCTTCGCGGGAATGACAATTTTAGGTGAAATAATACTTTTTGCGATGCCGTTAATTATTTTTTTTTCGAATTGATACGATCCTCTTTGGAGAAGGAAAAAATGTGACTTCCGAAAGATGTCCCGATCTCGGCCTTCGCCTCTATCCTGTATGGCAGGTCATCCCCGGTGATTACGGCCTTCAGGCTACCACCCAGGTCTTTGAACTTGGCAACGACAGGTACCTGTAACGTTGTTGTCGATGACGATGGAATCAGGACTGCCTTTTCCAAATGGCCATTTCCGATTACCTCGTCCTTCAGGGAAAGGGTGTATTCGAAAGACTTTAACGTGATGTCAAAGCGGTTCGGATTCTGTACCTCGAAACCGAGGAGAAGATTCATTTCTGTAAAGGAGCGGGGGCTGAGAATGATCTCGCGGAGGACAAAGGAGGGTTTTTCCAGGATCCAGTTCAGGCAGGATACAAGAAAAAATGAAAGGACAAGGACTATCACTATTTTACGATGGGCCATCACTTTTTTTTCGTTCCATTTCTTCATCAAGAATATGCTCCCTTTTCTTCGACGCGTGGGACAAGAACGTGTTTTTTAACCCGCCTTCCAGCTTATGTCTGCATTCTAAGTTAGAGTGCTTAGATTTTCAATGACTAAATACCGTAAAAAATAAGCTGTTCGATCGAGTCGGAGAAAATTGATGAACTCATAAAAAATCAATAAAAGTCAATTTTGGCCCGTTTTTGTCATTCCCGCGGAGGCGGGAATCCAGTTATTTAAGCATGTTATGGATTCCCGACTCCGCGGGAAAGACAGGTTGGGGGACTTTTTACGACCTTGTCAATGATTTCTTGTCAC
>JAPLJQ010000475.1 GCA_026388495.1 Deltaproteobacteria bacterium
CGACAACCAATACAAGGGTGTGGTCTGGATTTTCAAAGCAACTTATTGAATACGGGTGGAAACATACGAAAGCTTGAACACTCTTTTTCTGGATAAAGGTGGTATTTGTGTCTCCCTATTATCAACAAATCGTCAACATCGATGAAGATGCAGGATTACCTAATAAGCGTCATTCTGCAACTCCGCTACAGAATGACGCTTATTAGGTAATCCACACTCCAATTCCAACCTGATAAGTGAGGATAATTTAGGTGACAACAACACTCCGTTCCTTCCTGAAATCCACAAACCGGAAGATTCAGCGAAAATGCATGATTTAAAAGCACAATCATTAATGTTATTCCGTCAATAATTGTGATATGGATAAATCGTTATATGGGAGGACGGTGACAACAGATCATGGTTGACATATTGTGGCACCGCCGGGAAACCGGGCGGTAAACGGAGAAAACAAACGTCAACCTACGTATCTGGAGAAACTTGTCTACTCGACTAAAAAATTGTAAAGAGTGGATTAATCCGCTACTTATACGAAAATAGGAACATGACTACTCGTTGGTTCATGGGGGGTCAGGCTGGACGCTACTAACTTGTAACAATAACTCAAAGGAGGAAATAACAATGAAGAAGAAGAAAGTTTTATCAGTCAGTTTTGTTTTGGTCCTTTTGCTTTTTGTAGTAAGCGCTGCATTTGGTGGGGTTACTTTGGACGGAGTTTATGAAGAAGTGGGTTATACTGACTCAGTCGCCGTGTATGCGCAGGATGGTAACATGGTATATGTGACTGGGTACTACGTTATCAATGGACAGCCTCGCGTTTGGTACGGTAAGGGACAGAGGGAGGGAAACATCATCTCATATTCAACGAAGATAACGCGTGGTCCATCTAGCTTGACTACAATGAAACCCGGAAAGCATACCTTGACAATCTCCTCTGACGGCACAACCATGACAGGGAAAGCAACGTCTAGTGACGGTAAGTCCTCTTCCTTCACAATGAAAAAGAAATCTAATTGATTTATTTCTTATCCAAATTGTTGTTTCCCGGAAATAACTGGGGATCCATATTTTTCAAAAACAGGTCAGTCCATGTATCAATTACCTAAACCCCATTCTCAGCAAAGAGTTGGGTTTGTGTTGCGTACTGACAACTTCCTCCTACTGTTGATTTCTTCAATTTATCCATCTGTACAGCCTTTCAATTGTAAATCAATAACACATGTTTTTGTTTGTTCGTGGTTGATGTACAGGAAGGATTATTTGTAAACGGGGGACTTATAAATGAAATCTATTCTTATGAGAATTACCCTGATTTCTTTTTTGTTCGTCTTATTCATTCCTAATCATGCATTCGCCGAATTAAAAACCTTCATCAAGGAATACAGCTATCAGGCAAGTGATTTTGACAGCAAGATGTCAAGCCGCACGATTGCCCTGGAACAGGTCAAAAGACTCCTCCTGGAGGAAGTTGGCACCTATCTTATTTCCGAGACGGACGTCAGGGATTTCCAGTTAACGAAAGACAAAATCACGACCCTGGCGGCCGGTATCGTTCAGGCCGAGATCCTGGACGAAAAGTGGGACGGAAAAACGTATTATCTGAAGGCGAAGATGTCTATCGCCCCCCAGGAAGTAGCAAAATCTCTTGCGGGGTTTAGAGAAAACAGTCAGAAGAACCGCGAATTGGAAGAAACGAACCGGAGGGTCGATGAAGCATTAAAGAAGATCAAGAAATTGCAGGATGAACTGGTAGCAGGACGACATCCGGAAAGCAAGCAAGATGAATATTTGAAGGTTGTTGATGAACTGAAATCGAAAGAATGGTTAGACAAGGGTGTGGCCTTCATGAACGCGGAAAACTATGAGGGTGCGCTCACTGCATTTAATAATGCGGTGGAAACCAACCCCCAAAGCTCCTGGGCCTATATAGACAAAGGATGGGCGCTCAACAGCCTCGGTGATTTTTATCAGGCGTTGAAAGAATTCAACAGGGCTGCTGATATCGATCCCCCAAACCCGTGGATTTATGTGAACCGGGGAATGTCATACAACTCCCTGGGCGATTACCGGCAGGGGTTGCTGGATGCAGAGAAAGCGATAAGTTTGGATGCAAATATTTCATGGGCATATATTGGCCGGGGTTGGGCATATATCGGCCTGGGCAATTTCAGCCAGGCCCTCGCGGATCTGGCAAAGGCATCACAATTGGAACCCAAAAATCCTTTTGTATATTCCACTCGGGCATGGGCGCACAACGCTCAGGGCAACACTCGTCAGGCAGCGGAGGATTTGGAAAGGAGCATCAATCTCGCTCCGAACAACTCCTGGATGCTCTGGAATAGAGCCGTGTATTATGCACTGAGCGGTGAAAAGGGGAAATCAATTGCGGATCTGGAAAAAGCAATTCGGGTCAACGGCAACCTGAAACAAAGAGCAAAAACGGATAAGAATTTTCAGTCGCTTTGGAATGACATTGGTTTCAGGAAACTTGTTGAGTGATAACTGCCCGCAGATATCGTGAAAAATAATTTTATTAATTCTCCTTTATCTTTCTGTACTACACAAATCGTCAACCTCGATGAAAATGCAAGACTTCAAGCGGTTATCAATGATGTCATTCCCTCGATAAGTGTGATATGAATTACCAGTTCTGTGAGAAGCTGGGGCCAACGGCTACATCGTCGAAATAATGTGGCACCACCGGGAAAAGAGGCGGTAAACGGAGAAAACAAACATCAACCTGTATATCGGGAGAAACCGGTCTACACGACTCAATAGAGGAAGGACAAATGAAAATATCTAAATTCCGGTTTGTTGGCTATATATCGATTATTGCGGCGCTTGGCATCGCTGGCTGCGCCTCGGCACCTCCGGTCAAGGAATACACTCCTCTGCGCGTGACGAGCCCATTGGCTGGCACTCCAACCCTCAAAGCAGCGGTTGTTTTGACAGTCAACCAGTCGCCCACGCCTTCAGAATCAGAGATGAACGAAAGACTGGCAGATGTTCTCAAGGAACGCAAGCGCTTTTTAGTCACACCCCAGGTGACTGCCGTGACGGGCTGCATGGTCGGTTCGGAAAAATTTACCGAGATTCTTATCAAAGAACTGAAGGCATCCGGATTTTTTGTTTCGGTTGATGGCGAGGGCGCAGGTCCCGCCGATGTGCTTGTGAAACCCGTCCTGAAAACCTGTATCTTTTCGATAATCGGCCTCAATATCCATAATGTTTTTGACTTCGAGATGCAGGTGCAGGTGCTCAAGCGTGGCAAGCTGGTCATGGACAAGACGTACACCGAGCGCTGGCAACCGCTTGACATGGCAGACCTCTTCAATCAGCTCTTCCAAGAGCGTTTGCCCCCGGTGATGAAGCAGATCCGAGACGACATAGTAGCCAGCCTGGCCCAGCCAGCCTTGCCTGTTGAGGTCATTGCACTTGCGACGTCTCTCCGGTAGCGTAGGCCACAAGCAATTGTGGTTCCGAGGTCCTATCCTGACCGCGGAGTCTGGGCTGGCTAATAGATTGGAAGAAGCTTCAGAAGGTGCGCCGAAAAGCATCAAGCAAGGCGCTCTGTCTGGATGAGTCGAGCATTTCTGGGAACATGAATGGCGACTACTTGAAGTTGGTTTTTAATTGCCGTCAGTGCCTGAATCGGGGCTTCAGATCACCGCGGCCTGGAGCGCCATATTTCAAGTTTTCGCCCACCATCGGCGCTTCCGGTAACTCGCCTCTTCTTTTTGTCGGCATCAATCCACGGATATCAGAGAGCAATCGTGACTTGCATCAGTATTTGATGGCTGACTTTCGCAATTTTCAGGCGATAGCAGCGAACCGGGACGGTGATGGGAAATACATATCGACACTCACGTTGGCACTGTCTATTTTTCTTCAGGGACCAACGTTTATGCTGCACGGGCAGGAACTGCAATATCAATCGTGAAGGGAGTCGAGGGGTACCTGCGGCATTCCGGTAACGTCCTTTTTATTCTTGACCAGAAAGCAGGCTGGCTGGTAAGAATAACCGGTTTGACGATCGCAGCCGAGAGAGGTGTTGTACACGGAGGATCATCAGGGGGATTCAAGGAATGACAGACAGGAGGAAGCATTTATGATAAAGAAAAACTCAATGAAAGGGTTTTTCCTTTTCATCCTGATAGCAACCCTGTGGGGCTGTATCACGATCTCATCAGAAAGCTACAAAGGTTCTATGAGATTTGACACGATACTGTCTCAGAGCAGCATAGACGCAACAGCACGTATACAGGCATCTCATACACTCGCCCCCGAGGTCGTTACCATCTGGAAGAATTTTTTGAATACCGATGGGACAATTGCCAACTGGCAAAAGGCTCTCGCAGAGCTCGAAACCGAAGATATGGTAAAATCACGATTGTTCGCGAGGATCGCGAGTAAAGAGGCTACTGATTATGATTTTCTCATCAAGATAGATTCTATGGAGTCAAAACCTTCCGAACACATGTTGAAGGTAACCATGCAAACTATTGATCCCAGGAGAAACGAGACACTGACAACCTATTCCAGAGAATCAGGGCTTGGTACATCGATGATGAGTTTTTCATCCAATCTGAAGGAAAGCCTGAAGCATATGCTGGCGGACATGAGAGCAAAGCTTCTCGTCGATTACAATGAAGGCAGACTCAGGGCAACCGCTGTTGCGAAAAAGACCTCAAAAACCACCATCCAATACCTGGAACAAGCATCTGCCGCTCAGAAGGAAGGCAATTATGCAGCAGCCCTGAGTGCCTTGAGGAGCGCCATCCGCAGTAACCCGGGCTATCCGGGATCACACAGACAGGCATCGGAATTCCTCTTATTTCTCTGCGATCCTGACGGGTCGCTCCGGGTTGCAGAGGAAAGCTTGAAAGAAAATCCTGATGACAGGGGATTAAGGGACGTTATCGGCTTCGCATATAACCAGAAAGGCGATGCAGCCAAGGCACGCGAGTCTCTCGGCGGTGTAGGTTTCGTCGGCATCGTACTGGAAATCAAAGAGGGAAAGGTAAATGTTAAATCTTTATATGCCAATGAAGCCGCCCAGAAGGCAGGACTCCGGGATAATGACACAATCATTGAAGTTGCCGGAACGCCGATCAACAATATAGCACAGACAGTGAGCCTGCTCAGGCAAACTGAACCAGGCAAAACCATCGGCGTCAAGATTCAGCGCGGACAGGAAACGATGGAGAAGACCGTTACCGTCGGTTCTCTGCTGGATCAGAAGAGAGAAACATATGCGCTGGCATGCAATGCGCAGAGACTTAACCGGGAAGGGATTGCTCTTGCCAAGGAACAACAGCAGGCTGCTGCCCTTGCCAAGTTTGAGGAGGCAGCAAAGACAACACCGAACCTCATACCAAGGGCGGATTATAATGCTGCCCTGATACTTGAACAGACAGGCAGTCCGAATTCCCTTGCCCATTATCTCGCGGCAATGAAAGGTTTCCTCCTTTTAAGCGACGAAGAGGAGGTATTCACGAAGGTCCTCTCCATTGCGCAGCGTTCAAATATCCCAGTTCCGGAAAGTGCCGACAGGAAGTACCGTATCGGCATACTCAGGGCGCAACAGAAAAGATACAAGGAAGCGATTCAGGAGTTTGAAGCAGCCCTTTCCGAAGCGCCGTGGCTTGTCGATGCTTACTATAACCTCGGACTGGTCTATGATTTTTCCGGCGACTACCAGAATGCACTGCGATCACTCAAGATATTTATGAAGCTCGCACCGAATGCTCCCAACATAGGGGCGGTAAAAACCAAGATGGTAGAGATAGTATTAGCCAAGAAAACAGGGGATGGGTTGCCGTTGCCGGTCAGGGCGGAGGATACCCCCTCGGCGCCAAATATTAAACCGGAGCCGATTCCGCAGAATATTCAGCGGAGCGGATACACCCTGGAATACGAGACGATGGTTTCCAGTCTGACGAAGGGCGCCTTTGATTCCGCCTTTACACAAGCCGACACACTATA
>JAPLJQ010000396.1 GCA_026388495.1 Deltaproteobacteria bacterium
CCTATGCCGGTACACCGGCACCCCTCGTCGACCCGACGATTCGCGGTCAATGTGCTTTTGTAGCGCCGTTCTCTCCGTACTGCGCAGACAAAATCAAGGAAAATATATACATCTTTACACTACTGTCCGGAATAACCGGTAATTAAGATTTCTAAAATGTTAACATATTTCACGAAAGATGCCATTTATGCCTATCCTCGACTTGAAATCGCATAGCGAAATCTGCGAAGCTTCCCGGAAATTGTTTCAGGGAAGGATTAATCATGTATACAGGTCCGCTTGTATTTACCCAGGTCATGGACTTCATGCCGTTGAAAACCTTTCTGCGCTGTGTGGAACGACATCGAGGCAATTTCGGCGTCAAGAATTTCACCTGTCTGGACCAGTTCCGCACAATGGCTTTCGCCCAACTGACGTATCGCGAAAGCCTGCGGGACATAGAAGCCTGCCTTCTAGCACAAAGCAGAAAACTCTATCACATGGGCATCCGCAGCAAGGTTTCGCGCAGCACTCTGGCGGAAGCGAACGAGATGCGGGACTGGCATATCTACGCCGATTTCGCCTATCATCTGATCGGCATTGCCAGAAAGCTCTACCAGAAAGAACCCTTGGCCGTGGAACTGAAGAACACAGTTTACGCCTTGGATGCTACGACAATCGACCTTTGCCTGTCTATCTTTCCCTGGGCGCACTTTCGGGAAACAAAGGGACCCGTCCGACTTCATACCCTGTTGGATCTGCGGGGCAACATCCCGAGCTTTATCCATATCACCGACGGAAAAATCCACGAAGTCAACGTGCTGGATATTCTCCCTCTGGAAGCAGGCGCCTTCTATATCATGGATCGCGGCTACCTGGACTTCTCCAGACTCCATGCTATTACTCGGGCATCGGCGTTCTTCGTTATCCGGGCCAAATCGAATCTAAAGAGTCGCAGGATATACTCCCATCCTGTAGACAAGCCCAGTGGCGTCGTTTGCGATCAATCCATTCTGCTGACCGTTCCAAAGTCTGTCGGGGATTATCCCGACAAGCTCCGCCGGGTGAGGTATTACGATGCCGAAACCGACAAGTCGCTGGTGTTTCTGACCAACAACTTTCTCCTGCCCGCTTTTACTATCGCTCAGCTCTACAAACAACGTTGGCAGGTGGAACTCTTCTTCAAATGGATCAAACAAAACCTGCGAATCAAGAGCTTTTACGGCACTTCGGAGAACGCCGTGAAAACCCAAATCTGGATTGCCATCGCCGTTTATCTGCTCGTAGCTATCATCAGAAAGCGGCTGAATATACAGGAAAGTCTCTACACAATTTTACAGGTATTGAGCGTCTCCGTATTTGAAAAAACATCATTGTATCAACTACTTACATTTTACGATTACACAAACGATATGGACAGTAACGTTAACCAGTTGAATTTATTCACTGATTATTCCGGACGTTAATGATTTCATATATAAAACTTTGACGAGGTGCCATATGACAAGAAAAAAAAATCCCCCCGCAAAACAGGCAGACAGGCATGATAAATGGACCTTTGACAACATCCCGGATCAATGGGGAGAAAAACTCGAGAGGTTCTTTGAAGAAAACGACGTCGGTATGGACGGTGTCATTCATTGGAAAGATGCTGCTGCAGGTGAAATCGTTTTATACAACCTGACGGGATGGTTTGATATGGACAGCTTCCGTCTCGGCGTATGCAGCACCGCCAAAG
>JAPLJQ010000271.1 GCA_026388495.1 Deltaproteobacteria bacterium
AGGTACGTTTGAAATGACCGTCGATGGTGAAACGCAGATCATCGCGCCCGGCTCCGTTGTAATTATCCCTCCGAATCTAAAGCACAAGGGTAAATCGATGACCGACACCCAGCTTATTGACGCATTTTATCCCGTCAGGGATGATTACAAA
The DNA here is from genome assembly GCA_026388495.1 of Deltaproteobacteria bacterium. Classification (GTDB taxonomy): domain Bacteria; phylum Desulfobacterota; class Syntrophia; order Syntrophales; family UBA2185; genus JAPLJQ01. The sequence continues at coordinate 152 of JAPLJQ010000271.1, forward strand.
TAAAAGCAACCTTATTCATGAAGACGTGCCATAACGGAGAGAATGTAATGATCGTTGATCATAGAGCTACCTGACGGTGATCAACATGACCAATAATTTACAGAAGATTTCAATGTCTTTTGACATAAATCAAAGACACATCTTGATTATCATGTCATCTGGAGGCCGTATCCGCTATTCCTATATCAGTTGGATAACACTATTTTAAGGAGGCCCATTATGTTTTGCTATCAATGTGAACAGACCGCCAAAGGTGAAGGATGTGATAGAGTTGGTGTTTGCGGTAAACAACCGGACGTTGCCGCTTTGCAGGATTTGTTAACTTACGCCCTTGCCGGCCTTTCCGTCGTCGCCCATGCGGGCAGAAAAGTAGGTATCATAAACAAAAGAGTCGACACCCTTAGCTGTGAGGCGCTTTTTGCGACCCTGACGAATGTTAATTTTGATCCTGAGCGATTTGCTGTCCTGATCAAAGAATGCACTACGCTGAGAGATGACATGATTGATGTTGTCAGGTCTTCGGGAGGCAAAGTAAATCTTGTCCATGCTGCCGCCGATTTCAAGCCTTCAGACACACTGGATGACATGGTCTCCCAGGGAGAAAAGGCGGGATTGATGTCATACCCCGCCGCTGATGCAGATATTCTCTCTCTCAAACATATCCTCCTCTTCGGATTACGGGGTCTTGCGGCATACATGGACCATGCCCGGATATTGGGACAGGAAGACGATCATGTATATGCATTCATTCACGAGGGATTTGCTGCCCTCATGCATGACAAGATGAGCGGTGATGAACTTTTGTCTCTCGTTCTGAAATGCGGAGAAATAAACCTCAGGGCCATGGAACTCCTCGATGCGGCCCATACGGGAACATACGGCCATCCTGTACCTACAAAGGTTCCACTCGGTGTTAAAAAGGGAAAAGCTATTCTCGTCTCCGGTCATGATCTCAAAGATCTGGAAGATATCCTCAAGCAAACGGCAGATAAGGGCATATTCGTTTACACCCACGGCGAAATGCTTCCGTCCCACGGCTATCCGGGCCTCAAGAAATACGGACACTTTTACGGGCATTTCGGCACGGCCTGGCAGAATCAGGCAAAGGATTTTGCCGATTTCCCCGGAGCCATCCTCATGACAACGAACTGTATCCAGTTGCCGCGGCCGGAGTATAAGAAAAATATTTTCACCTCCGGACAGGTGGGCTGGCCCGATGTCATTCACATTTCCGACAGGAACTTTTCTCCGGTTATTGAACGGGCACTCGAACTCCCTGGCTTTAATACCGATGCAAACGGCAAATCCGTGATGGTCGGTTTTGGCAGAAATGCTATTCTCAGCATAGCTGACAAAATCATTGAAGCGGTTAAAAATAACAACATCCGTCATTTCTTCCTCGTGGCCGGGTGCGACGGCGCCAAGCCGAGCCGCAATTATTACACAAGATTTGTGGAGCAGGTTCCAAAGGACTGTGTAATCCTTACCCTCGCATGCGGAAAATTCCGATTTTTCGATAAGGATCTTGGCGATATCGACGGAATCCCGAGATTGCTCGACGTTGGGCAGTGTAATGACGCATACTCTGCCATTCAGGTGGCCTTGGCCCTGTCTAAGGCTTTCAACGTGGATGTCAACGAATTGCCCTTGTCCATGATCCTTTCCTGGTACGAGCAGAAAGCCGTTGCCATTATACTCACCCTGCTCGCCCTGGGAATCAAAAACATTCGCCTCGGCCCATCACTTCCGGCGTTCATTTCACCCAACGTTCTCGATGTGCTGGTAAAAAATTTCAACATCATGCCTGTCACCACGCCTGAAGGCGATTTGAAGACAATTTTAGGGCCGTAATCTA
>JAPLJQ010000461.1 GCA_026388495.1 Deltaproteobacteria bacterium
ATACTGGATTCCGGCTGGAGCCTGCCCTCGAAAGTACTTGTCGGGGGCCGGAATGACAAGCGGGACAATTTTCCGGCGTTATTCAAAGGTCTCTGAGTGTCTGTCCCCAACTACCATGGTAGGTTAATATGCGAAAAGCCAAGAAAGAAATCAAAGACGAAGCGCAAATCGCCGAAATTCTCGCAAATGCCCCTGTCGGCCGCCTGGGAACTATTGGGAAGGATGGCTATCCCATCATAAAGCCGCTGAATTTCGTCCACATTGGCAAACACATCTATTTTCACAGCGCCTTAGAAGGGGAAAAGATCGAGGATATTCTGCGGGATAACCGGGTCTGTTTCGAAGTCGATGTGCCACTTCGCTATGTAAAGGCTAAGGGTAATCCTTGCAGAGCATTTTACCACTATCGGAGCGTCATCCTCAAAGGCAGGGCCGAAATAATTGAGGACTCCGAGGAAAAGCGCATGGCCCTGAAAGCCTTGATGGAAAAATATCAGCCTGAGGGAGGATACGGCGACTTTCCGAAGGAAAAACTCGCCATCACGGCCGTTATCCGGATCGACATCGAGGCGATGACGGGGAAGGAAGACGTTACGGAACGGTAGAAGAGAGGTTCATCGAGCTTAAGGGTTGGGGTTTTCCTTCATCATGGGAGCCGCCAGTGTAGTGTTGCAATGATACATTGTCATATCGACCGAAGGGAGATATCTTGATACTACCTTATATTTATTAAGATTTCTCGCTTTGCTCGAAATGACAATATTGTAAAGCTGTTACGGAAACACTACGTTAGCAATAAGAACAAAGGAGCGTTGATGTGGGCGATCCGGGCAGGGTTTGAAATTAACGGATGCAGACAGAACACAGGCGGGGAATTATTTGTTGAGGTTTTGCATACCTCTGATGTTCTCGATCCGGTCAGACCATGAAGGGTGTCGGTCCCAAAAACCCCCGGCATCGGTAGTATCTTTTTTGAGAGATTCAAGAATATGAATTTGTTTTTCAACAGAAATATCAAAACAGTTGACAAGAGTTTCAGAAGCAAGACGGTCAGCGTCGTACTCCTGGAACTTGCTGAAATTATTTGTCACGGCAGGATTAACGGCATGATTAAGCCAACCGGCGCCGGGAACGATGAAACCGGCAACCATCATGGCTCCGGTAGTGGCGTAACTAACGGCCTGCCTGTTTCGGATATGCTTCAACTTTGCATGAGAGAGCTCATGGGCCATAATAAACGTAATAGTATTGTCGTCATAATTATAAAGACCTGGCGTAAGATAAACCCTGTTATCGTTGTCAATCCATGCATTTATTCCTTTGACCCTGGCGATCATAAGACTTGGAACAACGCCATCTTCACCAAGGCGCAGACATTCATAGACCTTTGTAAATCGTTCTTTGGTGTCCTCAGATGGACGGTCAGCAATAAACTTCTTATTGGATGCACATCCGAAAAGGAAGGTTAAGGCGATTATGACGAGCGACAATTTCTTCACAGTCACATTATACATTGTTTTGAATATTACAAGGGAAAGATAGGGGGATGCAGGATGAATGTTGAAGGTCGAATCACGAAATTGGAAGAAAAGGTGGGAGTTAACAAAAAACCGGGGACTCTCGCGTGCGTTTCGACAAAGACATTCTGCAAAAGGCCGTTTCCGAGACGCACGCCTGAAGACCGGAAGAACTTAGTGATCGCTTTGGAAAACCTGAAGCAGACTGTCCGGAACAAGCTGGACACGACGTCGCAATCGAGCAAAAATCTGGCATGAAAATGATCGGCGGTGTCGTTAGATCATTATTTATATCATATATTTAAGTTAGTTCTATGCATAGAACTGCTCTTTGATTTCTCCTTCCATACCGTCTCAGTTGAAGGGAATACCGATTTCCAAACC
>JAPLJQ010000219.1 GCA_026388495.1 Deltaproteobacteria bacterium
ACAACGTTTGGGGGAATATCCCTGATCACGACGGACCCTGCTCCGATAATGCTGTTATCGCCTATCGTAACACCCTTACATACAATGGCGCTATCACCTATCCAGACATTATCTCCAACTCGCACGGCAGCCTTCCTTCCAATGGATATGCCGCGATCGTATATGTCGTGCCAGTCCGAGTCGGTGACATACACACTTTGGGCAAGCATGCAACTGTCGCCAATGATAATCTCTTGGGCGGAACTGATTCTGACCCCTGGACATATCAAGGCATATTTCCCGATTCGAATACGCCCTGCTTCTTCCATATTTGACCAGACAGTCAGGCGAACTCTTTTATCAGGCGTGGCGATTACATTTGCATAGTCATCAAGCATGATGGGCCATCCGAATATCTCCACATGCCAGGGTCTGAGGAACAGCGTCCCCTTGCCCAGAAAATCAAACTGGGGACGGAGGAAGTAATCCGCATACCGCTGCTGAAATGCGACATCCAGGCGTTTTATGAAATAAGGACGATGATCTGTTCTCAATGACGTTGACCTGTTATTCTGCAGACGGATTTAAACATTTTCGATTATCGACGAGACGCGCGCCCCGCCTGGGGAAAACACCATTAAGTGACATTGGCCGCTTCATTCAGATGACTTTTGTTTCGTTCCAGAAACGATGGTTGAACAGATGACCGGCAGGGGTAAGGTGATTCAGAGCGTCATAGGCAAGGAGAACGGCGGCAGCCGTCCATGACGTTTTTTCTTCAGGCCATATGACGCCATCTTGAAACGTGACCCCCATCCAGAATGATCCATCATCATATTTTTTGTCAATTAACCAGTTGAAAACTATTTTTGCTTTTTGATGTTCCTCGATCGCTGCAAGCGTCAGCACCAGTTCTGATGTTTCCGCCATTGTCGTCCAGGGTTGATCGGAAACGCATCGCACTCCCCAACTCGGCACAACAAACTTGTCCCATGACTTGTGAAGCCGCATGCGAGCATCTCCGCCTGTGACAGCTCCGCATAGAACAGGATAGTACCAGTCCATGGAAAAGCGGGATTTCATCATGTTGAACAGGTGGGGTTTATTGTTAATGGCAAGGCCGAGTTTTAATAGAGCTTGTTCCCAGTCCCTTCGCTTTTTATCCAAACAAAGCGCAATGGCAAGTCCACACTTTATGCTCATATATACGGAACTGGATGCCGTGAGCAGCGCCATGGGATCCACGACCCCGCGGCTGTTCTTAGCCCAGTAAATAACGCCTGTTGATGCCTGAAGACTGACGGCAAAATCAATCCCGTATTTAACGCTGGGCCACATAAATTTTAAAAATTCTTTATTTCCCGTAACGAGATAATGATGGTAAACACCTACAGCGATATAAGACGAAATATTGGCATCCTTCGTTCTGTCGTCGGGAATACCGTGTTTATAGGCCGCCCACCATGTTCCGTCTCTCATCTGCGTCTTCTTCATCCATTCATAGGCTTTTTCCGCTTCTTTCAATCGACCGGCAACACTCAGCCCCATAGCACTTTCAACATGATCCCAGGGATTCGTCTTTCCTTCTTCGGACCAGGGAATTTCACCATTTTCTTTTTGAATCCCCGAAATAAACGTAGCCACAGCGCCTATATCGACGGTTTCTTCCGCAAAACTCCAGGGAATGAACAGTTGCATAGATATCAACATCCTTTTTTAAGATAAAAGACGATACTCTTAGCTAAAACAGGGTTTAAGAATTTATCAAGTCGGCGTGTCCACGCAGGATGGGTCATGATGTCCCATTCGAGAAATCTTTTGTAAAGATTTACAAGCCGGGAAACCTCACTCTTATGACCGACAATACACTTCAGCCACCAGTACGGCACGTGCAAGGCATGTTTGTGTCGGATTCTCCAGCACCTCGCCCCGGCGTTCTCCAGCAGGTTTTTTAATTCCTTCTTTTTATATATTCTGATATGGCCTCCAGGTTCGAGGTAATAACTCTCAGAAATGGCCCAGCAGATCCTCTCCGGCATAAAAGAGGGAACGCTTACCACGATATCTTTTCCGGGCTTCAGTACCCGCATCAATTCCTTTATCGCCAATATATTGTCGGGAACATGCTCAAGAACCTCAGAACAGATAATAAGGTCGAACGATTCATCCTTGAAGGGTAATGTTGTTACATTCGCCATGGCGGTCATCCATGATCCCCCCTTCAACTGGACAAGAACATCTCTTGTTTTGGCAAGGTCCGCCCGGTTCATGTCTATTCCAATGACATCCACGCCACGGGTTCGGAATGCTTCGCACAGATGTCTCCCCGTACCGCAGCCTGCATCGAGGACACGAGTACCCGGCTTCAGATGAATATAGTTAAAATCAACGGTCAGCATGAACCTCTTCCCTGTATACATCAACGGTCTTCTGTGCTGCATGATACCAGGTGAATGATTTTTTAACACGCTCAATGCCGGCTTGACTGAGTTCACGACGTTTTGCAGGATTATCAAGAAGAGACATAATGGCTGTTTCGAGAGCTGCCACATCCGCAGGCGGCACAAGAATGCCGGCTTCCCCCACCACTTCCGGAAGAGCACCTCCCTCCGTGCTTATAACGGGAATTCCGCAGGCCATGGCTTCACCGGCAGTCATCCCAAATCCTTCATATAGTGACGGTATCACGGCCATGGTGGCTTTTGCATAACGGTGCGCAAAATCCTCATTTCTGATTTTACCCGTAAATTCGACACAATCAAGAATCCCCAATTCTCTAACCAGATGATCCACGTGGCCGTTATTTTTCGGCGACCCGATCACGACAAGGTTGATTCTCCTATTTTTTCTGATTGATGCGATGACATGAAGCAGATATTTGAGGCCTTTCAAAGGGGTATCAGCGCTGTTGGTTACAATGATTTGATTTTCTGTTCGCTTAATATGGGGCATGGGATAAAAATAATCTGTATTAATGCCATTCGGAACGACACGGAACCTCGATTCAGGAATGCAAAAGGCTCGGTGGAGATCTTTTTTCGAGCATTCAGAAACGGTGATGATAGCGGCTAATTGCCTTGAAACCCTCTTCTGCATCCTGATGAAGGAATACCATCTCATGACCTGAAGTTTTCTAATCCAGGATTTGGCCGCCTTCAACTCCTCATCGCGATCGACGGTAATGGGATGGTGAATCGTCGCCACTGTGCGATAACCTAAATGTCGCACGCCAAGAATCCCGTACGACAGGGACTGATTGTCATGGACAATATCGTAATGTGGCAGATGTTTGCGAAAATACTTAAATACTCTGAATCCAAAAGTAAACGGTTCAGGAAACCCCCCAAGACACATACTCAGAAACTCAAGCTGATTGATCGGTGATTTCAAGTCCCGAATATTTCTGATTTTGAAGAGATGTTCGGGATTGTAAAGATCAAGACCCGGGAGCCTGATGAGGGTGATGTTTTCCGCCAGTTCGGGATACGGCGGACCCGAT
>JAPLJQ010000024.1 GCA_026388495.1 Deltaproteobacteria bacterium
CCTCCTCGGAATATATCAGCGTGTTGACACCCACCCTCGAGCCATTTTCCATTCTGATCCCTCTGGGATGACCGAAATACAAATCACCGGTCAGTTCCCTAACCATCATGATATCAATATTCTGCACGATATGGCGCTTCAGCGGCGACGCATCAATGAGTTCGTCGTAGGCAACAACGGGTCTTAAGTTGGCAAAGAGACCGAGTCCTCCCCTCAAGCCCAGAAGCGCCCTTTCAGGCCGGACGGAATAATCCAGGGCTTCCCACTTTGGCCCTCCCACGGCGCCGAGAAGAATGGCATCACTTTTCCGCGCCATATCCATACTTTCCACGGGCAGGGGTTCTCCACACCTGTCATAGGCTGCCCCTCCGATCAGACCTTCTTCCATATCGAACATCACGCCCGAAAATTCAGAGATCGCCTGCAGAACCTTGACCGCCTCTCTGATAATCTCAACCCCGATCCCGTCTCCGGGAAATACGGCAACTTTGTAACGCTCTTTATTCACCATTATTGCAGCCGGTTCTTAAAATTAAAACTTTTATAAATTAAGTGCAATGTCATATCGACCGGGGGGAGAGATCTTCAGATTTCTCGCTTCCCTCGAAATGACAAAACGAACGCTGAAGGTGAGTCAGTCCCTCTTCTTCGACAGATGTTTCATGAGCCCCCCATCGGCTATCAGTTCCTGCATAAAAGGTGGAATGGACCTTTTTACGGGTTCGTCAAAATTAAAACTTTTATAAATTAAGTGCAATGTCATATCGACCGGGGGGAGAGATCTTCAGATTTCTCACTTCCCTCGAAATGACAAAACGAACGCTGAAGGTGAGTCAGTCCCTCTTCTTCGACAGATGTTTCATGAGCCCCCCATCGGCTATCAGTTCCTGCATAAAAGGTGGAATGGACTGGACACTCAAAGGCTCCATATCGCCGTCGATAACGAAAATAGTTCCCCCATCTCCATCTATGTCTATTTCCTGGCCGTCGGATATTTTTCCCCACAAATCTGCGGATTCGAAAATGGGCAGGCCCATATTGAAGGCGTTTCTGTAAAATATCCTGGCAAAACTGCCGGCGATGACACAGGAAATCCCGGCCGCCTTGATGGCGATAGGGGCATGTTCTCTCGATGATCCGCAGCCGAAATTTTCCCCCGCCACGATGATATCACCCCTTTTGACCTTCTTAAAAAATTCTGGGTCAGCGTCTTCCATACAATGAGCGGCAAGACTATCCGGATCCGACGTCGTCAGATAACGGGCCGGAATGATGGCGTCCGTATCAATGTTGTCACCAAATTTCCAGACTCTCCCTCTAAATTTCATCGTCATTCTCCCTTATCAACCCCCGACACCTGCCCCCCGTCCTCTGTTCCCGATTAACTCCTCAGGTCCGGCAATTCGCCCTAAAACCGCCGACGCGGCGGCAACAGCCGGACCGGCAAGATAGACTTCGCTGCCGGGATGTCCCATACGCCCGATGAAATTCCGGTTCGTTGTGGCCACAGCCTTCTCTCCGTTCGCCAGGACCCCCATGTGCCCTCCCAGGCATGCGCCGCAGGATGGCGGGCTGATCACGGCATTGGCGTCGATAAAAATCTCCATAAGGCCTTCTTTTAAAGCCATCCTGTATATTTCCCGGGTAGCAGGCACAATAATCAACCGGACATGGGACGCCGATTTTCTGCTTTTTAAAATTCCGGCGGCTATTCTGAGGTCTTCTATTCTGCCGTTGGTGCAGGAACCGATGATGACCTGATCGATTTGCACGTCCCCGACCTGACTGATCCCTCTGACATTGGAAGGCAGATGAGGAAAGGCAACCTGGGGTTCGATGCTGCTGACATCAATGTTGAGCACGTCGGCGTACATTGCATCGGGATCAGACGTGTAAAACCGGTAAGGCCGCTTCGCCCTCATTTGCACGTAGGCCCTGGTGACCTCATCGGGAACGAAAATACCGTTCTTTGCCCCCGCTTCGATAACCATGTTGGCGATGGTCAGTCTGTCTGCCATCCCAAGCGTTTCAACCGTCTCACCGGTAAACTCCATCGCCTTGTATCGCGCCCCGTCCACGCCGATTGTGCCGATCACATGAAGGATCAGGTCTTTGCCGGAGACCCACTTGCCAAGCTTGCCTTGAAACACGATCTTCATGGTATCGGGCACCCTGAACCAGACTTCGCCTGTCAGCATGGCGGCAGCCAGATCCGTACTGCCCACACCGGTTGCAAACGCCCCCAAGGCGCCGTAGGTGCAGGTGTGACTGTCGGCGCCGACAACCAGATCTCCCGGTAATACAATGCCCTGCTCGGGCAGAAGGGCGTGTTCAATGCCTGCCTCGCCAACCTCAAAATAGTGAGTGATTTCCTGGTCTCTTGCGAATTCCCTTACGACCTTGCACTGCTCGGCGGAGTCGATATCTTTGTTAGGTGTAAAGTGATCGGGCACAAGGACAACCTTATTACGGTCAAACACGTTCCGCCCCCCGGCTTTTCTGAACGCGGCAATGGCAATCGGGGCTGTGATATCATTTCCGAGGGCAATATCCACCCTGGCGTTGATCAGTATTCCGGGATGGACTTCTTTGAGGTCCGTGTGCTCGCAGAGGATCTTCTCCGTTATGGTCATTCCCACGTTATGTCTCCCGTATTGATGCAAAGTGTTCTTTACTACAACATAACCCCGTTTTATTCAACTTTTACCTTCTGCACATTCGTCTTCAGATATTCAAGGCGGTTCAACGCGTTGATATAGGCCTTTGCCGAAGCGACAATGATATCGGGATCGGCGCCCCGTCCCACCACGGATTTTCCGTCGTATTGCAGTTGAACCGTCGTCTCCCCCTGGGCATCCGTGCCTCCGGTGACAGCGGTCACCGCGTACTTCAGGAGATGGTAGTTGGTTTTCGTAATCTTCCGGATGGCGGCAAACGTTGCATCCACAGGACCGACGCCAAAACCGGCGTCCTGGATGATTTCCTTGTCCACTTCCATCTGCATGGTTGCCGTAGGGATCGCCACATTGCCGCTGACCACGTTGAGGTAAATCAGTTTGTACTTCTCATCAATCCTGTACAGTTCTTCATAAAGGATGGCCTCCAGATCCTCATCAAAGATCTCTTTCTTGACATCGGCCAGTTCCTTGAACCGCACAAAAATCCGTTTTACTTCATCAGCATTCAGCTTGTAGCCCATTTTCGTGAGATGCTCGGCGATCGCATGGCGTCCGGAATGTTTCCCGAGAACAAGATGGGTTCCTGAAATGCCGACGGACTGGGGAGTCATAATCTCATATGTGATCTTTTCCTTGATGAGGCCATCCTGATGAATGCCCGATTCGTGAGCAAAGGCATTGGCGCCGACAATCGCCTTGTTGGGTTGCACGGGGATGCCGGTAATGTGGGTCAACAGTCTCGATGACTGGTAGATGTGTTCCGTCTTGAGGCCCGTCGAAAATCCGAAAAAGTCCTTCCTTGTCTTCAGCGCCATGGCCACCTCTTCCAGTGCGGTATTCCCTGCCCTCTCTCCGATACCGTTGATGGTGCATTCCACCTGCCTCGCCCCGTTTTTCACCGCCGCAAGCGAATTTGCAACGGCGAGCCCCAGATCATTATGACAGTGCACAGAGATAACCGCCTTGCGAATATTTTTCACCTTCTCAACCAGATAAGCGATCAGGGAACCAAATTCCTGAGGCATGATATACCCCACCGTGTCCGGTATATTCACGGTGGTCGCGCCTTCCGCAATTACCGCTTCGACGATATCGCAGAGGTAATCCCGGTCCGTCCTGGTGGCATCCATGGGAGAAAATTCCACATTCGGTGTAAGAGAACAGGCATGGGCCACGGCAGCCCTTGCGTCCTTCAGAACCTGATCCCGCGTCTTCTTGAGCTGGTACTTCAGATGGATATCCGATGTCGAGATAAAGGTATGAATCCGCGGATGCGCCGCCTCTTTGATGGCCTCCCATGCCCGATCGATGTCGCCGATGTGATATCTTGCGAGACCCGCGATCTGCGGTCTTCTGATTTCCCGGGCAATCTGCTGAACCGACAGGAAATCTCCATCCGAGGCCACAGGAAATCCCGCTTCGATAATATCCACCCCCAGTCTTTCCAGTTGCCAGGCAATGCGAAGTTTTTCGTCCTGATTCATGCTTGCTCCGGGCGACTGCTCACCGTCTCTCAGGGTCGTATCAAATATCAACACCCTCTGCTTTTTTGATTCCATTTTCTCCTCCTTTCGAATCGATACAAAATAAAAAAGGCCATGAGCTTTTTCAGCCCATGGCCTTCAGGTACTTGTTTTATAAATGGTTTAACGGTAACCTAAAAACGACGGGCGTCGGGTATGGAGGCAAAGAAGAAGGAGGGCGAGACCCTGCAAAAGGGCCTTTAAGCTGATTAACCTGATTTGCGCACTCTTCATACCAAACGTCACGTGTATAGACACTCCCTAAATAGTTGAGCGTGAGAAGTAAACTAAAACCATATCCCTGTCAAGTGATTTTTTATAAGCAGGAACACCCGGGAGAAAAAGGTATTCAAAATTCCCGGGTGATCCGCCGAGTTCTGAATGGTTTATCAGTTATCCATCATACCCATCCCCGGACCGCCACCCTGCTGTCCTGCGCCGCCCCTCATGCCGTGACCGGAACCGCGCCCCGGCCGATAAGCGTTCAATTTTTCCTGCTGTTCCGGCGTTAAGACTTTGAGCACTTCAAGACGATGGTTATCCTTTTTATCCTCCATCTGATCCCGCAGCGCCCTGATGTCCTTCTGGGTCTGCCTGATCTTTCCCTGATCCGGGCTCTTCTGCAACCAGAGCAATTTCAGATCGCCCCTTTTGCTGAACATTTTATCCTGGATCGGTTTTACGTCCTTCATGTGGGTTTCACGAAGGGCGTTGACCTTTGCCATCTGTTCGGTCGTCAGACTCAATCCGGGCACTGCCGTTACATCACTCCCACAACAGCCACCACCGCCGTACTGCCCCCTGCCGTGGCCTCTTCCCCACCCCGGGCCGACAGCGAACGCCGAAGCCGTCAAGGCCGCCACTGCAAACAGGGCCACAAATGTCATTGCTAACTTTTTCATGGTTATCGTCTCCTTTAAAGTTGTTTTTTACGTTGTGGAGAGCAAGGGCCATGCCATACACCTGATATATAATATATACCATTAGAATTAAACGGTTAATGGAGACTAAACGTCATTTATTTTTATGCCTGCGAGGAAAATGGTGGATAATATGTATCCAGTTATGGTATCCAGTTGATTAAAAAGTATCCAGAGCATAAAATCATTGAAATGAAAATTCGCACAAAACGAAAAGACAGAAAATTTTGGGCAGGTATCTCACCGTGGATCATCATCGGTGCATTGGTGATTCTCGTCCCCATCTTCATTGCCATGACTCTGGCAAATATCAACAAACAAAAAGAATATACCACCCAGCTTTTAGTTGAAAAGGGGGCCGCCCTGATCCGGTCTTTCGAGGCGGGCGCCAGAACGGGACTGGGCATGCAGTGGAGCAGTTTTCAACTTCAGAAACTGCTCATCGAAACGGCACAACAACCGGACATTGATCACCTGATCGTTACGGACACCTATGGAACCATCCTGGCTGACAGCGATCCTTCCATGATAGGGGAAACGTACGGAAAAGACCTGGATCTCAAACATATTGCCAGCTCAAAACAGGTGGAGTGGCGGCAGGTTCCCAATCCCGGCGGCGCCGATACCTTTGAGATATTCCGCCGTTTTTCACCGACAGGGGATTCTTTTCAGGGCTTTCAGGCAGAGGAGAAAACCGCTAAAGGATCAAAAGGGTTCATCATTTTTGTAGGCATGGACATGGGACCTGTCAATACGGCAAGAGAACAGGATACCCGACACACCATCTGGATGGCCGTCGTTTTCCTTCTTATCGGATGCTCGGGAGTTATTTCTCTTTTTCTGGCACAGGGTTACCGCTCGGCGAAGACATCCCTTTCCAGGGTGAAGGCTTTCTCCGACAGTCTGGTAGAAAACATGCCCATGGGCCTTGTGGCAATAAACGGAAAGGGTGACATCATCTCATTCAATCAGACGGCCGAATCCATCCTGGGATGCATGTCCCGGGACGTCATGGATAAAAAGGCGGATGACGTCCTGCCCCGGCCATGCGTCGCATTGCTTCAGAGCCTGAAAACAGAAAAAAAGCTTCTCGAAAAAGAGGTTGACTGTCCTGTGAAAGACGGAAACATGGTGCCCCTTGAAGTGATCGCAACAATTCTCGAAGAGGAGGACGGCGCGTTTCTCGGGTACGTGATTCTCTTCAGGGATATCACGGAAATCCAGCATCTCAAGAAAGAGATCACAAGGAGTCAGCGCCTTGCATATCTGGGAAATCTGGCAGCGGGAATCGCCCACGAAATCCGTAATCCCTTAAGTTCCATCAAGGGATTTGCAACATATTTTAAAGAAAGATACCGGGACAACCCGGAAGATGAGAAGACTGCCGAAATCATGATCCAGGAGGTAGAACGGCTGAACCGGGTCATCAGCCAGCTCCTCGAATTTGCCCGGCCCATGGATATCAGCAAACAGCCGACATCCATCCATACGGTCATACGACACACACTGAAAATGATTGAAGCCCAGGCCCGGTCAAAAGGAATCACGCTCCGTACAGAGCTGTCACCGGACGTCGGGGATATTTTAATCGATCCGGATAAAATGACGCAGGTGTTTCTCAACCTGTACCTGAACGCAATCGAAGCTATGGAAAGGGGTGGCGACCTCTCTGTCTCCCTGTCCCCGCAGGGCGAACGTATGATCAGAATTGATATCTGCGATACAGGCAGGGGCCTTGATCGGGAAGAACTGGCTCATATCTTCGATCCGTACTTCACAACGAAGCCGACGGGAACCGGTCTGGGGCTTGCGATAGTCCACAAGATCGTTGAGGCCCATCAGGGGGAGATCCGGGCCGATAGTGTTAAAGGAAAAGGAACCACCCTGTCGGTCTTTCTGCCGGCAAATTCTCCTTCTGTAATTTAAAGGTGATGATCATGAAATCAAAAGAAACGATTCTTGTCGTAGACGACGATCTTGCCCACCGTACCATGTTGCGGACTCTCAT